>CAZVSL010000128.1:0-12806 GCA_964629935.1 uncultured Calditrichaceae bacterium
TGACATATTTAAAGACGCCATCCTGAATGATATAAATGCCGGTTATCGATTGCTCCACCAGGCAGCGGAATTTGGCCTCCGCCTGGCGCAGAGACGCTTCGGCGTGTTTGCGGTCTGTTATGTCGCTGACCACCCCAGCAATTCCGGTGACCTCTCCGGCGGTATTTCGCAATGGCAGGAAGCTCTCTGATGTCCATCCCTCTGTTCCGCTTGGCAACTGGTAGTGGAATTCTCTGTTGAGAACCGAATTCCCCTGCATTGCTGTTTGCATTGCCGCCTTGATCTCATGCTTTAGGAACGGAAATTTCTGCCACGGCACATGGCCGAGCACCTGTTCCCGTGGGGTTTCGGAGGTCTTTTCCATTGCCTTATTGAAATAGGTGAATCTGAAGTCTTTGCCCAGAACGAGTATGCCCTCAGCCATGGACTCGAAAACATTGTTTAGCAGCTCTTCGTTCTGGCGCAATTTCTCATCTGCTTGCTGGTGCTCGCTGATGTCTTTGACAGTTGCGAAGTAATTGATGAGTCCATTCTCCTCATCTCTTATCTGTGACGGGCTCACGATAACCGGAAAGCGTTCGCCATTCCTCCGCCTGAACACCAGTTCATAGCTGTGAAACTGACCATCCAGAACCTTTTCAAACACTTTTTGAATGTTTTCTACTTGTTCTGGCGGCCAGTAAGGATGAGGCGGTCCCACTCCGATAAGTTCATCGCGGGCGAATCCGGTCATCTGGCAAAAAGCATCGTTGACCATGATGTGTTTGCCCTGTGCATCCAGTACGGACAGGCCGTCCAGCATGGAGGCGACGAGTTTTTCCGAAAACTCCTTGCTCCGCTTGAGCTTATATTCTGCCTCTATGTGGTCGGTCACATCTTGCGTCATGCCCATGCCATAGCGCACACCGCCTTTGTCATCCGGGACCGGCAGCGTGCGCATACGGAATACTCTGTCTGCATAGGAAAACTCGACCACGCTATCCTTACCATTCAGTGCGGCGCGATAGTGGGGTTCCATCTGACGACAGGTTTCTTGCGGGTAGACCTGGCACAGTGTCTTGCCTTCCATTATTTCGCTGGTTAGCCCGACATCAGCAAGTCCTTTCCCGTCTGCGATGATATGTCTTAGCTCGTGATCGAAGAGCACGACTGTTCCGTTCGGGAAATTGCGAGCCAGAGTGCGGTAGAGATATTCATTTACGCCTGTGTCGTTATCAGCATGCGGCGTCGGCGTTGTGTGTTTTGGTGTTGCTTCTGCCATTTTGGTTTATGGAATTGTGAAATAAAAAGTGGCGCCCCTTTTGACTTCAGCTTCCGCCCAGATTTTGCCGCCGTGCCGGTGAAAAATGCGTTGTACGGTCGCCAGACCAATCCCGGTCCCCTCAAACTCATCGACGCTGTGAAGACGTTGGAAAGGGCCGAACAAATTCTTTGCGTAAGCCATGTCAAAGCCCGCGCCATTATCTTTGATGAAAAACACTTTTTTGTCGTGCTGCATACATCCTAACTCGATAACAGCATGTTTCTCCCTGGAGGTAAATTTCCAGGCGTTCCCGATGAGATTACCGATGGCGACCTGAAGTAAGGTGCGATCCCCGCAGGCGCTCAGGCCGGGATGGACAACGGTCTCAACCTGGCGGTCTGGCTCTGCCTGCCTCAGCTCGGTCAGCACATTTTGAGCAATCTCACTGAGATCCAGGGTTTGCCGGCGCATCTGAGCGCGGGTAATGCGGCTCAGGCTCAGCAAATCATCGATCAGTTTGCCCATTCTGGTGCTTGCGGAACAGATGCGGTTCAGGTACTCCTGCGCTTCCAGGTTCAGCTCCGGACCATAATCTTCTATCAGCGCGTTGCTAAAACCGTTTATCGCCCGCAACGGCGCGCGCAAGTCATGCGAGACAGAATAGGCAAAAGACTCGAGCTCCTCATTTACGGCTTTCAGCTCGGCGGTTCGCCGCATGACCCGGTCTTCGAGCTCCTCATTCAATTTGTTTATGCGTTGTTCTGCATGTTTGCGCGCCGTTATATCCGACCAGGCAAGGGTGAGTAGTGCAATTCTGTCACCCTCCATCGCAGAACCGATCCGCACCAGGTACCATGCATCTGCGTTATCATTGCCGATACTCCTGGTTTCGATTGCCTGGGGTTTGCCCGTCTGCCAGGCCCGCTTGAGGACCCGCTCAAAATCTTGCCGGTATCCCTCCGCCACCCAGCCGACAACATCACTGCCGATCACGTCTGCTTTCGACAGATGCGACAGCGTGCGGTTTATGAACTCGATGCGATTTTCATGGTCGATTGTCAGAATGAAGTTAGGCGTCGTATCCAAAACGGCTCGAAGTTTTTCCCTGGATGCGTTTAATGCACGTCTGGCTGCTTTGCTTTCGGTGTTGTCGATAGTTGTAACCAGAATCTTGTCCCAATTATCTTCGCAACCTGGAGCGATCGTCCATATCTGCTCGATCTCGAGCAACTTGCCGCACAAGGATTGGACTGTGGCCTCGAAGTGGCAACAGCTTTTGCCGTCTGCCAGCTCCGCCAGCGCGTCGACAAACTTATGCAGGGCGTCAGCAGCATATATCGTTGATAAGCCCTGTTGCAACGTTTGCCCGGAGTCCGCTTCAAACAAATATAGCGCAGCTTGATTCACTGTCAGAATGCTGAGCATGGCTGCACATTTTTCACCCACCTGTCGCCGCTCGGAGAGACAGTGCCCCGGGTTTTTCTTCTTATCGAGAAACTTTTTTATGGCAGAATAATTTCCCACCCAGGTTGGCAGCGGTGATTCTTCAAAAAGCATGGCGTACATTGTTGCCACGTTATCGGTAGGTTTTTTCAGCCGGAAGTGACGATTGCTTGCGCCTGCCGGGGCGCCTTGCTGAGTTAGCTTGGTGACCTGGTTTTCTAACCGCAGCACCTGCTCTTTGGTCTCGGCAAGCTCGGCAATCAGTTCTGATTTGCTTTTCATGAGGTCTTCGTCTTTCATCAAATTGCCAAAGAAGCGACCTTTGCATAGCAAGTATAGGGAAGATGATCCGCAACACTTATACGTTCACATCACTTAGTGATGCGCGGTGCTTCGTTGAGCAAGAGCCAGTACAAACCCAGTTGACCCACTGCATGCGTGAACTTATCAAAGTCAACGGGCTTGCGTAGGTAACTGTTTGCACCGAGACGATAACTTTTTATGATATCCTGTTCTTCCTTGGATGTCGTCAGGACAACCACGGGAAGTAATTTGGTCTCTTCTCTCATCCGTACTTGCTTCAGAACTTCAAGACCATCTATCTTGGGCAGTTTGAGGTCAAGCAGCACGACCGCAGGTTGTTCGTTTGGGTCTCTGTCTGCATATTGGCCCTCAGCGAACAGATAGTCTAACGCTTCTTTGCCATCGCGTGCAACACTTACTTTGTTGATGATATTTTTCTTCTTCAACGCCCTGAGGGTGAGAAGCTCATCATCGGGATTATCCTCTACCAATAGGATACTTCTTTCGTTCATGTCTGTCTCCAATTGAGTGCATAACATGTCTGCACCCGAATAAGCGACAAGACTCCTGAAAAACAGGAATCTTCCGGCCGGCTCCCGGTGACTTTCACCATGTCCATATTATGAATGATATGCAAGAAAGGCAAGAGAATTGCTCAAACGTGAACAGAACTTAAGATTTTTGGGAATTGTTTTATTTGGCTTTACCTTATGACGAGGGTGCACACAATTGCATTCGGTGCGGCGAGTCTTGTGCCACGGGATTTTGAGTGGGCGAGATAACCGCAGCACGGTTTTGACCCAGGCTGCTGACGCTATCAAGAATGTTGCGCTGAATTCAATTCATCATCGGTAGGGACAGGAGAAAAGATGCTTTAAGCCTTGTCGATAAACATCAGCGTGAAGAGTACAGGAAGATAGATAATCGAGGCATGTAGCAGGTGTTTTGCATACTGGTTTGTCTTTTGCAGAGCCATGCGCACACCGGATAGCAGAAACAGGAAGCCAAAGATAAAGGCGCCTACAAAATAGACTGCGCCTGTCATGCCCAGCAGGGTTGGCAGCAGGCTAACAGATAGCAACGCCAGGCAGTTGACCACAATGTGAATTCCGGTGTTCAAGCCATCTTTATCCACAACAGGCAGGACAGGAAAGCCGCCTCGCGCATAGTCCTCACGATAGATCCAGGCAATGGCCAGAAAATGCGGCAACTGCCAAAAGAATAATATCGCGAACAGAACCCATGCTTCCAGGGAGACTTCGCCGCGCACAGCCGTCCAGCCGCCCATGGCCGGCAAGGCCCCCGGCACTGCACCGATGGCAGTGGAGAACCAGGTCTTGCGTTTCAGCGGCGTGTAAATGAAGACATAGCTGGCAAGTGTGAGCGCAGCAAGCGCCCCGGTAAGAGAGTTCGTTGCTACGGCCAGATAGGCAATCCCGGTTATAGAAATTGAAATCGCAAAAACAGCGACCTCAAGCGGGGACAGTCTGCCGGCGGGCAGCGGTCGCTTGCGCGTCCGTTTCATAGTCGCATCGATTTTCCGCTCTACGAGTTGATTCAGTGCGTTGGTTCCCGCAGAGACGAGCCAGCTTCCGAGCAAAGTATGGAGCAAAAGCAGCCAGTTCAATTCCTGGCGAACACCGAGGTAGAAGCCGCCAAAAGCGCTGACCAAAACCATGAAGGTCACGCCGGGCTTGGTCAGCTCCCAGTAGTCGCTTAAACGCTGTTTCAGATTGATAGTTTTTGTCATGATGTCGAGGGTTGCTGAACCAGGTAAGGTTGCCGGATGTCGCTTCGTTTGCTTTCGAAAGTCATGAAAGCACGAAAGGTGAGAAATAGACTGGCGCCGAGAATGAACGCGCCGGTTGCCACATGCGCTGTGGTCGGCAGTACGGCTTTTTGTGACCAGATGGTGAGGGCGGCCAGTGTGATCTGAATGATCAAAGCCAGCAACAATACAATGGTTGGCCGAACCAGTTTGCTTTGCGTGCGATGATGCATAAAGACCTGAAAAGCTGTCCACAACATGCAGATAGTCACTGCGACCGCACCCAGGCGATGTAGAAAATGGATAGCAACTGCTTTGGATGCGATCGGAGGTACGAGCTTGCCAAAGGCCAGGGGAAAGTCCGGGATAGCCAGGCCGGCGCCTGAGTGGCGCATGATGGCGCCCAGGATGAGCTGCAGGTAAACGACCGCTGTGGTGAGTGTGGCCAGGTAAAACACACCCGGTTTGCTGGTATCCTCGATCTTTGTCGCGGGTTTAAGCCACGCCTGCGAAGTGAAGATTGCAATGGCGATAGTCATCATAAAAAAAGCCTGCGCCAGACAGCCATGCAAGACAGAGATTGGCGTTGGCAACTTGTACAGAACCGTTATACCGCCGAGAATTCCCTGCACAACAACTGCCAGGAGCGCGCCCAGTCCAAACCATTTTAGCCAGCGCCGCGGCTCTTTCAGCCACAACCAGACTACAAGCACAACCGTGAGCATGCCTACTACGGAAGCGACCATGCGATGGCCATGTTCATACAAAATTCCGCCCGCCATTTTAGAGAGCGGAAAAGAAAACATGAAATGACCGTAGGTGGTGGGCCAGTCCGGAACTGCAAGTCCCGAGCCGGTGCTCGTAACCAGGCCGCCGATGAAGATTAGCAGAAATGTCAGGCCTGCCAATAGCCTGGCAAAGCGCTGCAGATTCTTATGGTAATTCACCTTCTGTTTTTCCATTATCGAAGACTACTCGTTTGCGTTAGCCAGGCTTTCAACCTGTTCAACCTGTGCCGTATTCTGCTCTTTTGCAGTGTCACGGTTGGCGCCGGTCAAGTCAGGCAGTAAGCCTATTATCAGTAACGTGCAGATGATAAGCGGGGTCAGAGCAATGATCCCCAGGGCAAATTTTTCATATCGCAAATGCATGAAATACAAAGCCACCAGCGCCGCCTTTGCCAGCGCCATGACAATCAATGCAATTCCTATCACAAGCTTGCTAATCGGTACAAAAACAACACCGACTTCCAGTACGGTGAGTATGAACAAGGCAAAGAATACCATCATGTAGTTCGGTTCTCTGTGCGCTTCAGCCATGGTTTGCTCCTCCTCGATTTGTCAGATTAAGTAAACAAAGGTAAAGACCAGAATCCAGACCAGGTCGACAAAGTGCCAATACAATCCGGCAATCTCAACGCCGTTTGCATTTTCAGCCGTGTATTTACCTTTGATACCCCTGAAGACGATGACCGAAAGATAGATAACGCCGCCCGTAACGTGCGCGCCGTGAAACCCGGTAATGGCAAAAAAGGTCGTGCCAAACAGATAATTGCCAAACGGATTGCTGGTGAAACCAAGTCCCTGATTTATCAGATGTGTCCATTCGTAGGCCTGCAGTCCCAGAAAAATCACACCACCGGCAACTGTCAGGAGAAGGTAACGAACCATGCCCTTTGAGTCACCGTGCTTAATGGCGGATAACCCCTTTACCATAGTGACACTGCTGCAAATAAGCAAGAACGTCATGAAGGCTGTCAATTGTATGCCCAGCACCTCTTGTGGAATCGGCCAGTTATTGCTGCCTGCACGGATCGCCCCATAGCCCGCCAGCAAAGCGCCAAAAGACATGGCATCACCAGCCAGAAAGATCCACATTCCGAGTTTGCCCCAGCTCTCTGGAGTTAAAGGAGATTCGGCAGGTTCAATTGCGGTTGTTACGTGACTCAATGTTGTCTCCTCCATTTGGTTGATGAGTAGATCGTCTCTCTTATTTCTTCCGTTGCATCAGTATCAATCCGACAACAACAGAACCGGCTACGATGAACGGCATCGCCATCATGAATAGCACACTGAGGTTAAAACCACGCCCCACTGAACCTGTTTCAATGGTGTTACAACCAGGGCATGCTGTCACAGCTTGAACTTCGAATATAAACAGGAGTGCTCCGATAAGCAAGAATAATGTTGTGCGTGCCAGAACTGAGAAGCGTGTGTGTTTTTGTTTTGCTGAGAGCATTTCTCTAACTCACGTAAACCATTCCAAAGATAACCGGCCACAGGGCTACAACCAGCAGCCAGTACATACTTACAAGCTTAACGGCAATGAATTCGTTCGCCACGAGCGACTGCGGCGATCGATGCAAACGGAACCAGACGGTTACCAACCAGACCACAGCACCAATAACGTGAAGTGCATGGCAGCCAATCAAAGTATAGAACGTTGCGCCGAACACGCCGGTGGAGAGTCGTAGACCAAATTCGAGCATTCTCGCCCATTCATATCCCTGAATCAAGAGAAAAGCCAGACCAAGAACCAGAGTAATCGCAACCGAACGTCTGATGCTTTTCAAGCTTGTTGTTTTCAAGTTGCGCCACGCGCGTACCATAACAATACCACTGGCTAACAGTACCAGCGTGTTGATGGTGGTGACGCCGAGCGGCAATCTCGGCTGGTCCGGCGGCGGCCAGGTTTCTGCGCCAAAACGATAGACGACAAAGGCGCCAAGCAAGCCCGCAAAAAACATGATGTCGGCTCCGAGGAATAGCATCATTGCCACAAATGCATTTCCGGGTGATTTTCCGGAGCCGCCATTGTCACCGTTGCCGCCAGGATCGAAGTGGTTTTCGATTTTTGTTGGCGGCGGCCCCTCGCCATGGCTCTGCCGTGGCTGCCCCTCTTTGTCTATTGCAGGTTCGAGAACCTCGGTCTTTACAACCAAATCAATTCTTTACGTTTACGATTATCAATGAAAGGATAACCAAAACAGCAATAACGCCAATGAGAACGTATAAAGTCAGCCGGTTTTTCGTCGCCCTGTCCATTTGTCTTGGAATGCTAATGCCCGCCATTTGCTGACACTGTCTCTGGTTTTTCTGTCTGGGGTGACCAGTCTTCGCTGGCGCCCGGAACGCTATACTCGTATGGACCCTGATAAACGGTCGGCTGCTCAAGGAAGTTACCATGCGGTGGCGGCGTCGGCGCCGTCCATTCCAGCGTATTGGCTTTCCATGGGTTGTCTGGCGCTTTCTCGCCTTTGAACATGCTGTACAAAAAGTTATACAGGAAAATCAACTGCGCAAACCCGAGGGTAAATGCACTCATGGTAATGAAGATGTTCATACCCTCGAATTGTTGCAGAAACTCATATTGCAGCGGGTTATAAATACGCCGCATGTGACCGCCAACGCCCAGAATGTGCATGGGGAAAAAGGTGCAGTTGAAGGCAATGAAAGTCAGCCAAAAGTGAATCTTGCCGAGCCGTTCGCTCATCATCCGTCCAAACATTTTCGGGAACCAATAGTGCAGGGCGGCAAACATAGCAAAGATACTGCCCCCGAAAACGACATAATGAATGTGCGCAACAATGTAATAAGTGTCATGTATAAAAATGTCTACCGCAGTAGAAGCCATGAAAATGCCGGACAGGCCGCCGATGACAAACATGGAAACAAAAGCCAGCGCGTTCAACATCGGCGTTGGGAACGAGATCTTACCGCCCCATAATGTGCCCAGCCAGTTGAAGGTCTTGATGGCAGAAGGCACGGCAATTACCATAGTGGTGACCATAAAAGTCGTACCCATCGCCGGATTCATACCGCTCTGGAACATGTGGTGACCCCACACAATCCAGCTCAGGAAAGCCAGAACTGACATGGCGCCCACCATAGCAAAATAACCAAAAATGGGCTTGCGGCTAAACACGGGCAAAATTTCAGAGGCGATGCCCATGGCCGGCAGGATCAAAATGTAGACTTCAGGATGTCCGAAAAACCAGAACAGGTGTTGCCATAGCAGGGGATCCCCACCTCCGGAAATACTGAAAAAAGTCGTGCCGGCGAGCCTGTCAAAAAGCAGCATGGCAAGCGCTGAAGTCAAAACCGGTAACGCCAGCAGCAACAGGATGGCCACGATGAAAAGCGACCAGATTACCAGCGGCATTCGCATCCAGGTCATGCCCGGCGCTCTCATATTTATGATAGTCGTGATATAGTTTATCGAGCCCATCAAGGATGAGATACCCAATACAATGAGACTGATGCACCACAGGTTTTGTCCCCAATCGACGCCAGTCCAGGTGGGATCAGCCGACAGAGGCGGGTAGCCGGTCCAGCCGGTTGCAGCGTGCCCTCCCGGCACGAAGAAACCAGCAACCATGATAATGCCTGCGACCACCGCTACCCACAGACTCAGCATGTTCAGCACCGGGAACGCCATATCTTTTGTTCCGATCATTAGCGGGATCAAATAATTGCCGAAGCAGCCCACAAGGATAGGCATCACTACGAAGAATATCATGATGGTGGCGTGCATGGTGAATAAAGCATTATAGAACTGAGGTGTAATGATACCTACAGGCATGCGTTTCGCTAGCCAGTTTTGATCATCGCTGCTTTGCGACATCCAGCGGTCCCAGAGCGTGTCCATGTATGATTGTGGTTCGCCTGTCTCAAGATATTGCTCGGACGCTCCTATCAAAGGAAGGGGTTTCTCAGGATAGGCCAACTGCCAGCGGATCAGCATTGCCAGACCGCCGCCGATCCAGATCATGATCAGCCCCAAAATCAGGAACTGCTTGGCGATCATCTTGTGGTCAAGAGAAAAGATGTAAGTGCGAATGAAACCCTGATGGTCATGGACTTCGGTTGACTCGTGAGCCGGTTTTACCTTGGTCGCGTCACTCATTATGCGGTCCCTTAAGTTTTTGAAAAATATAAGGAAAGATTTATGAGGAAATGCTGCTTTTGTCTAATCAATCAGGCCAGGTTTCACTAACCCAATTCTGGTAGTCTTCCGGGGAATGGACGAACAGGTAGCCCAGCATGCCCGAGTGACCGAAACCACACAGCTCGGCGCATGGAATTTCATACTTGCCGGTTTCTGTGGCTTCAAACCAGGCGAGGATTTCTCGCCCGGGGATCGAGTCTTGTTTCAGTCTCAGGGCAGGGACAAAGAAACTGTGGATGACATCTTGTGATTTCAAAATGACGCGAACAACTTCGTTGACCGGAACATGCACCTGATTATCTATCTGATAATCATCGTCGGTGCCAAAAATATTATCCGGGCCGGGGTAGGTAACTTCCCAGTTGAACTGCTTCCCACTCACCTGCACCACGATATCAGACGGAGGGATGTCCTGCTTGATTTTGCTCCACAAAGGCTTCGTGACTAAGGCGAGAACTAACATGGCCGCAAAAGTGGCTGTGGTCCAGACTACCTCTAACTTGGTGTTGCCGTGATAGTATCTTGCTTGCGCCCCTTCTCTTGCCCGATACTTGATCAGGAAATAGATCAATGCTCCTGTTACGATGAAAAACACGGTGGTGGTGATATAATAAATCACATAGAAGTACCGGTCGATATCACCGCCAAATGTAGAAACGTTCGGTGGGAGCCAATCAAGCATCTCTTCCTCCTACGCATGTTTGATTAGAAGCTGTATTGATCTGAAATAATGAGATAAAGGCGAACGCTTAAGAGCCCGAATTTCGGAATGATAGCGTGAAATATAAAAAAACGGAAACAAAGATGCAACAACAATTTCAGGACGCCGGCAGAGCTGACTTATCCTGCGGCCAGCCGCAACAGGAAAGCACACAGCAAACCAGCGTAGTTGCCAATCAGATAACCCAGCACACCCATCAACAGACCGACGGGCGCCATGCTCTCATAGTAGGCTGCGGCCACGATGGGCGCGCTAGCGGCGCCACCGACATTAGCCTGGCTGCCAATCGCAAGCAGAAAGAGCGGCGCCTTAAGCAGCCGGGCGCCGATAAACAAAAGGCCGACATGGATCATGATCCAGATGGTGCCAACCAGGAGAAGTAGCGGCGCTGCAATCAGTGCGTGCAAGTCTGCCTTTGCCCCAATGGAAGTCAGGAACAGGTAGAGAGCAGCATAGCCCAGTTTAGAGGCGCCGCCATTTTCTATGCGGCGCAGCGGCGTGAAAGATAGCAGGATGCCGAGGGTGGAGATGAAGATAACCATCCAGGTAAAACCGCTGAAAATAGCCGCTAGATTTGGGGCCGCCTGCAGCAGAATGGGATTGGTTAAATCATAAACAGCATAGCCCATTTTGCGACACAGCACGGCGCCAACAAAACCAATGGCCAGAATGGTCGCCGTATCGGGCAGGGTTATCGGTCGGATTCGGCTCTCTTGAAAATCGCGCAGACGCTGATTGATCTCTTCCAGAAGCGTGGTGCTGGCGCCATTGAAGCGGTCGATGACTCTCTGATAATTGGCCAGAACCAGCAGCACGCCGGTCCAGGTATAGCCAACGGCTGTATCGACGATAATAATAGGCCCGATGATGGAATCGGGCGCTCGCACCGATTCTTTGATGGCCGCAAAGTTCGCGCCGCCGCCGATCCAACTGCCGGAGAGCGCGGCCAACCCCATCCAGGAATCGGCCGGCAGCCACTTCGAGAAGAGGAGAAAAGCGATGGGTCCGCCAACCACTATACCCACTGTCCCGATGATCATCATCACCAAAGCTTTGGGGCCGATCTTCAAAATGGTCGGGATGTCAGCGGTGATCATAAGGATGAACAGACTGAACGGCAGAAGATAGTCACGCATCCAATCGTACGCTGGCGAGGCTGAAGGAATCAATCCGAATGTGGTGGCGAAAGTCGGGATGTAGTAGACAAACACAATGGAGGGAATGACGCTATACAGACGTGCTCCCCATGGGTGCCGGCCGGCCATAAACACCACTGCACATACAGCGGTTGCAAAAGCAAAAACAGCCATCGGATCATGAATCAGAGGCATGGTCTCTTCCGGTTGGATGAAGGATTGTGAGTTCGAATTTCGAATTGCGCGGTTGCCAATATACGAAATGGGCAAACCTTAGTCAACAGCTACGGTATTGACGGATTTCCGCTTGCTTTTTACGAAAATGCTCAATATGTTGAGCTTATGCTCGATTTGATCAAAAAGTTTTTCAGCTCGCCACTTGCGCCGGAAGAAGCTACGCCTGACGAGATGCCGGTGCACGATATTCGCATCGCAACCTGTGCATTACTTCTGGAAATGGCAAGAATTGACGGCGAGTTCAGCCCGCGAGAACGGGATGAGATATTCGCAATTCTAAAGAAGGTCTACGGCTTGTCCCGGCAAGTCGCCGAGCAGTTGCACGAGGAGGTCGAGAGGGAGTTGGAACCCAGTATCGATCTCTGGAAGTTCACCAATCTCATCAATGAGAATTACAGTGAAGATGAGAAACTCAAGGTCATTGAGCTGGTCTGGCAAATTGTTTACGCCGATGGCAAGCTTGATATGCATGAGGATTATCTTGTACATAAGCTTGCAACCTTGCTCAACATCGAGCATCGCCAGCTAATCACTGCCAAGCTCCGGATTCTCAACCGCCAATGATCTGAACTACCTGTTATACTTTGCACGAATCTCCCGTGCACGTTCCTTATATTTACGCGCTCTGTCTTCCAGACCCGCCCTTTTGTAAAGCGTCCCGAGATTTCTTAAAATCGTAGCAACAGACGGATGTATCGGACCGTAACGTGCTTGTCGAATTGCCAGTGCGCGCTGATAGAGTGGTTCTGCCTGGGTGTAGAGGCCTTGCGTTTTGTAGATGCCGGCAAGGTTGTTGAGTAAGGTAGCAATGCTCGGATGGTTGGCGCCGTAGTGTTTTTCGATGACGATTATGGCGCGTTTGTAAAGCGGTTCAGCTTCAGGAAACTTGCGCCAGGAGTCATACAAAACTGCCAGATTATTGCAGGAGATGGCCACATCGATGTGCTCGGGACCGAGGTTTTTTTCACGGATGGCAAGCGCCTGCTTATGCATTGACTCAGCTTCAAA
>CAZVSL010000129.1:0-1491 GCA_964629935.1 uncultured Calditrichaceae bacterium
AAGAATCCCGGAGAGCTTTCAAATATGAATTGCAGACCTGAGAAAATAATGATCAATGACACCACCAGCATCAGGCTACCCTGCAGGGTATTGGTGAAGGCATGGGCATAGGTGCCGCCGATGAAGACATAGCTGGTGACAAAACCGAGAATGATGACCAGCGCCACAACATTTGATACGCCGAGCAATTGTTGCATCACGATGGACAGACCGCCGACGATCAGAACCACAAATGCGAGGGCAAAAAGATTGATGATCGCGAAGTAAAGCGCTACGCCTCGCGATTGGTAACGCTGGCCGATCCAGTGAGGCATGGTCAGCGCTTTGTTTGCTTCGCCGAGGCGGCGGAATTTGAATGCGATCAAGGCCAGCATCAAACAAAAACCAGCGCCGACAGCCACCACAAAATGCATGAAGCCAGCCACGCCGTGCACGTAGATAAAGCCGGGATTGATGATGAACGTTGCCGCCGAAGCCGTACTGGCCGCCAGCGTGATGCCGACCACAAATGGCGCCATGTCGCCGGTTCCCAGCGCGAAGCTGCCAAAATTGATCGTGCGGCGATGGCCAAGCCAGGCCAGATAGGCGGTAGCCAGAATATAAACGATAAACAGCGCCCACGCCAAAGTCATGATCTTTGCCCGCTAGTTTGTGCAGTCAGAACCTTTTTGTCGATCTTGCCTATGGCTGTTTTCGGCAGGGCGTCGACAAACGCGATGACTTTCGGTATCTTGTATTTTGCCAGCCGGCTGGCCAGAAAATCGCGCAGCTCCTGCTCAACCAGGGTCTTGCCCGCTTCCATGACGAGGAACGCTTTGCCGACTTCGCCCCATTTTTCATCCGGCACCCCGATGACCGCAGCCTCCGCAACCGACGGGTGAGCGTGAATGACGTTTTCTACCTCGGCCGGATACACATTTTCGCCGCCGCATATAAACATATCCTTGCTGCGGCCAATGATGTAGAAATAGCCATCTTCGTCTTTTCGCGCCAGATCGCCGGTGTGCAGCCAGCCATCTCTGAGAATCTCCGCCGTCGCCTGCGGTTTATTCCAGTAGCCCGGCGTCACATGCGGCCCTTGAATGAGCAGCTCGCCCGGCTCATCAGCCTGGCATGCCCTGCCATCTTGCCGTACGATTTTCATGTTGATATGAAATATGGGAAAGCCGACCGACCCCGGTTTCTTGCGGACATTCTCGGGTGGCAGCCAGAAGTTGTTGCCGGCCGCCTCGGTCAGACCGTACCCCATTTTGAAATCCACGCCCTTATCCCAAAATTTCTGCATCACGGGAAGAGGGCAGGGTGCGCCCCCGCTGATAACGAGCTTCAGGCGCGAAAAGTCCGTGGCTTGCCAGCGTTTGTGTTGCTGCATCATCACGTACATGGTTGGTACACCGACAAAATGGGTAATGTCGCCGGCGTCGATGAAATCGAATGTCTGGTCGAGATCGAATTGCCGGCACAGCAAGGTTTTGCCGCCAACGTGTACCA
>CAZVSL010000129.1:1501-9677 GCA_964629935.1 uncultured Calditrichaceae bacterium
AGCGCAGCATCGTCGGCGGTTACGCTCCAGCTCACGATGGTGTTGATGCTGTTCCAGGTCATGTTGCCGTGGGTGAGAATGACGCCCTTCGGCAGGCCGGTGGTGCCGCCGGTATAGTAGATGCCCCACGGGTCGTCCATGCTCAGCTCCGGCCGCTGCTGTAGCGTGGCCGGGTACGATTCTCGCTCGGACAACTTTCGATCCTGCGCAGCGCCACCCGGGTCGATGGCGACAATGTGGCGCACACGTCTCAAGTGCGGCCGCAACTGCTCGACCTGCGCCTGCCAGTTCGAGGTGTACAGCAATAGCCGCGGTTTGGCATCATCGATAATGCCTTGCAGCTCGAACGGCGTGAGCCGCCAATTCAGATTGTGCAGGATCGCTCCAAGCTTGCCGCAGGCAAACAAGATATCGAGATAGGCCACGCAATTGCTGGCATACACAGAAACCCGATCGCCTTTGTTCACGCCAAGATCGCGCAAGTAATTCGCCGTGCGGTTGACCAGCGCGTTCCAGTCTTTGTACGAAAGCTCGCCGCCGGAAGCGACATCAAGCAAAGCGATGCGTTCCGGTGTGAGCCTGGCGCGCTTTTCCAGCCAATCAGTGACGTAATGTGATTTTGAAAGTCTCATTTTTCTTGACAAAAGTTTCGGTAATATCTAAATTGATGAATGAAATTTGGCATCAAGATTGATAACCGAGAAACAGGAAAACAATGTTCTGCCATTTCCACGGCTCTTGTCGTGGGTGTTCTTGTCAAACTAATTCTGGAGCCAGAAAAAGCGAGGTTATTGATCTCAATACTTGGCATCTTAGCTGCACTCGCGTGGTATATATTAGCACAATACTTTTTCACACGAGAAGAACAATTATAGGCTTGAAACAATGTCATCAATCGAAACTTTTTATTTGATAATGCTTGCTATTCCTATTGTGATTTTGTTCATAATATTTATCGTGAACCGCTATAACAAACAGACTGGTTCAAAATAGTGTAAGCTAAAATCAAACCCAAAGTGTGGCGGCTTAGGATGGTCCATCTATGACCTTTTTGCCTGGTCGTTTCCAAATTCCAGTTTCGGAACGAAACAGCTTAGACAGTTCAGTCCCGTAATCAACACATTAATAACATTAACACATTAATCATCTGATCCCCATCGTACACACGACGCACCCCATACATAACCAATCCCGGCGCCTACAATTACCATCAAATCGCCCTCCTTTAGCCTGCCTTGTTCTGTGCCTTCTATGATAGAAATAATGCTATCCTGTTCCCCGATATGGCCGATATTGCCGAGGTAAACGGATCGCACCTGGTTCAGGCCGAGCCGCTGTAGCATATCCTGGTGCGCCGATGGCTTGACCAGAATCATGTTCAAGAAGTCGAGGTCCTGCCGCGAATAAGGCTTGCCGCGGGCTTCCAGACCGCTCTTGCTCAGAGCTTTGTCGATGCAGTGCATCCAGTTGTCCATGGAGACGGCGTTGAGGCGATTCTTCATCGCCTCCGGCTCGACCAGGTCGAAATAGAATCTGCCCTCAGCACGCGCTCTATCTGTGGGATATTCCACAGTGCCGCTGGCAGGCACGACCACATGCCGGCTCATGGAGCCATCGCTCATGAGATGGGCGCCGAGAACGTGATTGCGTGGATAATTCTTGCGCAGCAACAGCGCACCAGCTCCGGCGCCAATGTTGAACATGAAGCTGGTGCGCGGGTTCTTGAAATTGATGAAATCCGATACTCTATAACCGCCGGCGATCAGCACGGTGTTGATGTCGTCGTCGGCCAGCATCATCTCTTTGGCCTGCTTGATGGCCGCGATGGTGGTGCAACAGCGCATGTGAATATCCATCGCCCAGGCCCGGCTGGCGCCGATCTCATGCGCCAGATCGATGCCGGCGGTCCAGAGCAGATATTCTTTCCACTCTTCCGTCGTGCACAGAATGACATCGATTTCCTCGGGCTTGATCTCTGTCTTTGCCAGACAGTCACGCGCAGCCTGCACCGCCATCTGATTTGGATGGTCATCCGGGCCGGCGATATGTTTTTGCGTGATACCGAGCTTATCGCGAACTACCCACTCCGGCAGTCCGCTGGCCTCGGCGATCTCGGAGGCCGTGAGCACGCGCTCGGGCAGATAGCGCCCAACGCTGACGATGCCGACGGAAGGAGAGCCTTTCATAGTAGAGCCACGCTCTTTAAATTCATACTATGACACTGCAACGCGTTATGGTTAGACCCGGCTTTTGGAGGCCACTGATTTACACTGATGAAACACGGCTTCATAAGTGTCAGTCTTTGAGGACATTGCTTTGGCATCTGCCCTTGTCGCAATATGCCGGTCAAATATCCGCGTCGATCCGCGCGATCCGCGTTCTGGTGTTTTAACACTGATCACGCGGATCAGACGGATCGTCACTGAATCTTGCAACCAACTAATAAAGCGTGTACTTCAATTCAGCCGTAAACAATCTGCCGACGGCCGGCGAGGCAACGAAGTCCCGCACTTCGGAGTCGAATACATTGACGACCCGGCCTGCAAGTGACAACGCCGGTGTGATCCGATAGCCAAGGCTGACATCGAAGTTCACAAATCCACCCAGGGGCCCTTCGTTGAAGTCACGGCCCACGCGCTGTCCTTCGACTACCGGATCGCCGCCAAAAGTCAAGTCCGGATTGGTTTCGGCGGCAACATTGATGCCTGAAAAGAAGTCATACTCATCAACCCACCGGGCGCCCAGGGAGCCAAACCATTTCTCCTTGCTGAGATTGAGCCAGGCATTGAGCTTATGCTTGGGCGTATTGATGGGCAGGTCGTTTTCATCAACATTGCCGTCGCGGTTGCCGTCGTTTTTGGGGTCATCTTCATCGAGGTCAAAGTCAAAGAATGAGTAGTTGAAGCGAACGTTGACGTTGCTGTTGAAGTAGTAGTTCAAGCCCAGATCAAAGCCGTAGGTATTGACTTCGCCAAAATTCAGATAGGTGAGCAGAAAACCGGCTCCGGTCTCAGGCGTGCCAGGCACGATTTCGCTAACAGACTGGCCGCCTCGATGCGTGACGAAGTTGCCGTTAGCCGCATTGGCGATGTTGATGAGTGGGCTGATAAAATCCTCGTGAAGATTATAATAGGCATTACCATCGAGGTACAACTTGTCAAAAACGATGCCTTTGTAACCGAGTTCGATGGTCTGAATGGTTTCTACCTCCAGTTTCGGAATCTCAGTGCCGTCGGTGAGCGTGAAGCCTTCGCCATTGCCCAGCAGCAGGCCGCCGAAGATGTTTGCACTCAGATTCAGGATGGTTGGCGCTGCGATGCCCTTGCCGTATGTCAGGCGCCAGGTGCCGCTGCCGCGGCTATAGAGCAGACCGCCTTTCGGGACAAAGTTAAATCCGTATAGCTCATGGTCGTCGCCGCGTGCTGCGAGCACGAACTCGAAACCACTGTCTCCCAGCGGCTTTTCCACCTGCCCGTAAACGCCGATCTGGTCGAGCTCGATAGATTCCTCGCCGCCGCCATCCAGCAGGTAGGTGCCTTTACTGTTGGCGATGTCTCTTTGCAATTGCACGCCGGCCGTGACGTTAAATCCGGACCAGGTGTTATTGTACTGCGCTTCTGCGTTCCAGCGTCGGGAATCGTCTTTAAAATTGGCTTCACGGTTGAGTGCGACGCCTTGTTCAGGCGAGGAACCGAACCAGGCTTCGTGGAGAGAGCGTTCCAGCGCTTCTTGTTCGGAAAAGCCAGCATTTACGAAAGAGATATAGTTCTGTGTGCGCTGGTTCAGCGCGAAAGTGTCATCGGTGTTGCTCCAGGTATGGTAAACCTGGGCAAAGAATCGCGGCGACTCATAGCGGCCTTGCAGGAAATGGATCTGCCAGTCTTTTATCTGATTGCGGCCGGCATTGGTCACACCCAGATTGTTGCTGTTGCTGCCGCCATAGGTCAGAATAAAGTCTGACTCCGGTTTTGGGCTAAAGTAGAAGGACGCCTGTCCGCGCATGGAATCGAAGTCGCGGTCCAGGCCGACTTCATCAAAAGCCACGCCGCCGACATAGACAGAATCAACGAAATCGAACTCTTCCCCCTGTGTGAATTCGCCCGTGACTTTGTATCTAAACTTGTCGTTCACCACATTTGCATGGCGGAACCGGCCGCTGATGGTGCTCTGATTTCCGCCGCTGGCCACAAAGGTTGTGCCCTGCGAATTGCGCGGATCTTTGGTGATGGTGTTGACAAGACCATTGTGAGCATTGGGGCCGTACAATGCAGCATTCGGTCCCAGGATAACTTCGATGCGCTCGATATCTTCCTTTACGGTTGTGGAAAGGGCGCCGAGAGGCAAGCTCGTCGCGATCAAAGTCGCGAGCCGGGTGTCGTTCATCTGCAAATTCTTGGCATTGAACGCGCTGTTGAAGCCGCGGATATTGATGCCCGTACCGACGACTCCGGTCCGGATGAAGTCAACACCCTTCTGATAAGACAGCAGCTCGCCCACATTCGGGGAGGGATGTTCGGCGACTTCGCGCGCCATGATCAGATCGATGGTCGCCGGCGCCTCCGTTATCTTCTCTGCACCTTTTGAAGCTGTTACTACCACTTGCTCACTCATAAAATCTGTCCGCCTCAGCTCCACATCGACGGTCATAGCTGCCGAATTGGTTGAGGTTAACTCTTGCTCGTGTGTTTCATAACCGATGTAGGATACCACGAGTGTGTAGCTTCCAGGCGGAACATCCTTGATTGTGTACTCGCCCTTGGTGTCGGTGGCTGAGCCATGATTCGTACCCTGCAGATAGACATTGGCCCCGGCCAACGGTTGTCCGGTTTCGGTGTCTTTGACGACGCCTTTTATGGAACCGCCATCGGCGAATGCGACGTACGGCGCCATCAGCATCATCAGTGCAAAATAAAGCATTCTTTTAAACATGTCTGTCTCCCTCTTTAACCTTGTTGGTTGATATTATAAACAGCAAATTGAATTCATTGCCAGAATTTAGCCGGCGGACTGCGTTCGTGATGCTTTTGAGTAATCATGACGATACCCTAATGTGGAATCATTTCATAAAGCTTTGTTTTTATCACTTTGCCGGCGCCAGACAGCGGCAGCTCATCCAGAAAAATCACAGATTTCGGCGTTTTGTATTTGGCCAGATGAGCCCGTACGTGGTGCAGCAGCTCACTCTCGCTGGTTTTACTTCCTCTTTGCTTGACCACAAATGCGCAACCGATCTGCCCCCACTGCTCATCTTCGATGCCAATTACGGCGCACATCTGCACAGCCGGATGTTTATACAGAATGGCTTCTACCTCCGCCGGATAGACATTCTCGCCGCCGCTGATGAACATATCTTTGAGTCTGTCAACGATGAAGAAATAACCTTCATCATCCATGTAGGCAAGGTCCCCGGTGTGGAAATAGTCATCATCATCGAACGCATTTTGGGTAGCTGTGGTATCGTTGAAATAGCCCGTAGTAGCCACCGGTCCGCGTAAGACCAATTCGCCGATTTGGTTGGCTGCAAGTGGCTGGTTGGTCTCTGGATCAACAACTCTGGCATCGATAAAATAGTTGGGCTTGCCAATTGAACCGGCTTTGCGCTCAGAATCTTGTTCTGAGAGAGAAAACACGTCCGGTCCAAACTCAGTCATGCCGAATCCCTGCCTGAAGACCACGCCTTTTTCCGTTTGATATTTCCGGATTAGTGGCAAAGGCATGGGCGCGCCGCCGCTCAGGCAGTAACGCAAAGAGCTCAGGTCAGCCTGGTCCCAGCTTGTGGCCGTGCTCAGCATCTGGAAGATTGTTGGCACTCCGCCAAAGATGGTGACGCGCTCCTTTTCGATAAGATGCAGCACCTGGTCAGGATCGAATTCCCTGGTTTGGATGACAGTGCCGCCGAGAATGAGCATGGGCGCGGAGAAGGCAAACAGGCCGCCGGCATGGAACATGGGGAAAATATTCAAGAAGGTGTCGTCGCCAAGCACGTCGCCCAGCAGCGCGTTAAATGTGTTCCAAACGATCTGGCGGTGGCTGATTTGCGCTGCTTTCGGAGCGCCGGTGGTGCCGCCAGTGAACAAGAGGCAGGCGGTATCGCGCTCCGTCAGAGATTCACACCTTGCCGGGTGTGAGTTGTGCGCAGCCATAATCTGAGCCAGGTTGATTTCTTCGTCATGGGTCAGCGGCAGGAGTTCGGGCATCTCCCCGCATCCACGCAGGTGCGCAACGATGGCATCGATGGGTTTGTCAGCACTATAAAACATGATTTTCGGCGTGGTCAGCCGGACTTGATTCTCGATTTCCCTGGCGTGCAGACGCCAGTTATAAGGCGCCAAAATAGCGCCAAGCTTGCAGCAGGCGAAAAAGAGATCGTAGAAATGCAGGCCGTCGTGAGCCAGTAAGCCGACGCGGTCGCCCTTGCCGATGCCAGTCTGTTGCAGCCAGCTCGCCACGGTATCGGCGCGTACGTTCATTTCCCGGTAACTAAGCCTTGCCGATGGCTTTGCCGAGACATCAATGACGGCTATTTTGTGCGGGGTGTAGATACACCGCCGGGCCAGATAATCGCCGACATACATAAGAACATTCTGCTATTTATTTGACCTGAAACTTGGCTTGATCCTGCCGTAAGCTTTCAACAAACATGGCTTTAGCGGGATAATGCCTTGATATATGAATGTTTCAGTTAGCTCCGCAGTTGTTGAGCGGAGTTTTTTTTCTGCGTGAAGCGATTTTTATGAATAAGTCGGGCTAAAAACGAACGCGCTACGTCTCCAGAAAATCGATGATAACTTGATTAAATTTCTGGTTCTGTTCATAGAAGAAAAGATGTTTTCCGGGAAAGGTAACCAGGCGCGCTGATGGCAGGTTGCGTTGTAGATTGCGAACATCATCGATGGGAACAAGTTGATCCTGTTCTCCCGCCATGATAAGCGTCGGCGCACTGATTTTTGCAATTACGTTTTCGCCGTTATAGGCGTTGCCCGCGAGGAGTTGCCTGTAGTAGGCAAATTCGGGCTGAGGATGTGTTAGGCGCCAATCAGTAATTCTATCGAGCTCCTGTGGCTGCTGACGCATGAATTCCGCCGTGAAGCTCAAGTCGTATGCGTCTTCGAGTCTTTCTTTGCGGCTGCGTCCGCGAGGCTTGATCATTCGGTTCAGGATCTCGCCCTTGGGGCCGGTCTGATTCGGTCCGCCGATGGCGGTTGCGACCAGAATCAACTTCTCTACTCGTTCGCGCCAGGTAGCAGCAAGATATTGCGCCACAAGTCCTCCGAGGGAAGCTCCGAGCACCCCAGCTTTCCGGACATCGAGTATGTCGAGCAACGCCTTCATATCAGCAGCAAACATCTCAACGGAATAGGGATGGTCGGGCTTGTCTGAGCGGCCGCTGCCGCGCAGCTCCGGCATGATCAAACGGAATTTGCCTGCGAGCTCATTTGAGCTGCGGGACCAGAGCCAATTACCCGTGCCGAGTCCCGGAATCAGCAAAAGCGGCTTGCCGGCGCCGATGATTTCGACATAAAGGCGGGCGCCATCTTCGAGCGTGACCAGGTTGTCCATTCATGCTCCTCCGGGATTACACCACAATGCCGCCATCGACAGAGAGCACCGTACCTGTAATAAATCGCGCTTCTTCCGAAGCCAGAAACAGATAGGCGTTGGCGATGTCTTCAGGATGCCCGATGCGGTTGAGCGGGCTCTTATCGACCATCATGTTGATGACTTTTTCGGGAATGCTTTTTAGAATATCAGTGGCGATGAACCCGGGCGCCACAGCATTGACGCGAATGCCGTTCTTGCCCAGTTCACGAGCCCAGGTTTTGGTCATGCCGATGACCCCGGCTTTGCTGGCAACATAGTTGGTCTGCCCGAAATTGCCGTAGAGACCGACCACGGAGCTGGCATTGAGAATGACACCACTGCCTTGTTTTTCCATCACTTGCGCCACAGCCTGGCCACACAGAAAAACCCCCTTCAAGTTGATGTCGATGACGCGCTGCCACTGCTCGATTTCCATCTTTACCAGGCGTGCGTCTGCAAGGATGCCAGCGTTGTTGACCAGAATATCGATGCGTCCATAGGCGTCTAGCGCGTGCGCCACCATCTTGTCGACATCTTGCTTGTTTGCCACGTTCGCTTTTACGAAACTGGCCTTGCCGCCCTTGCTTGCAATCTC
>CAZVSL010000129.1:9687-12732 GCA_964629935.1 uncultured Calditrichaceae bacterium
CGCGCCGCCCGCTTCATTCACATCCACGGCAACGACAGCCGCGCCTTCGCGTGCAAAGATGATCGCAGTCGCCCGCCCGATGCCGCAGGCGCCGCCGGTAATGATAGCCGTTTTGTTTTCGAGTCGCATGCTCGTTTTCTCCGCAGAGTGGTTGAGGTATACAGGCATTCTGCCTGTGAGCACTCAATGGCTTATTCGTGAATTGTTTGCGCTCTCATCCCGCTCCCTTGAAGAATAGCGTACTCTTCCACAGAAGGCAGCTCCGCTTTTGCCGCTTTCCATTCGTTGATAAATCGCTGATGCGATTGAATTAGCCGCAGATTGTATTCCCGCATCATGATGAGGCGTTCGCACACAGTTCGCAATGTTTCTTTTTCATCGCCTTCTGCCCGCTCGAATTGCTCAAGCAAGGGTTGCAGGTGGTTTTCTGCTACCTGCAGATTGTCTTCGTAAAGACGGGAAATGTTGATGCTGGCCTGCAGAAAAATGTCCGGCACGATCTGAAAATAGTGACGCCGCTCTCCTTTGACTCTCACCCGACGCACGAGCTTCAGTTCTTCCAGTCGCCGGCAAATCTGTGTAATCGGAGTTTTTGTGACATCGAGTTCATCACAGATTTCCTCGATCGAGACGGGCTCGGTTTGGCACAGGAGCAGACCTACGACACGGCCTAATAGCTCGCTGTGGCCAAATTTTACATAGCCCATTCCGAAATCTTCAACGATGCCGCGCTGGACTTCCTGCATTTATTCTTTCCCCTGGGTTTGTCGTCTTAGAAATTCGATCACATCGTGGTTGAATGGTTCAGGTTGTTCAACAAAGAACTGGTGGCCGAGATTTGGATAGATTTTGAGCTCGCTGTCAGGAATTTTGTTATGCAGCGTGCGGGCGTTGGCGACCGGCACCAGCAGGTCCTGGTCAGCGGCCAGAATCAGGGTGGGGGCATGAATTTCCTTGACCTGTTCTGACAGATCGAATTGCGTGCCTGCTGTCGCCTGCGCCATGTAAGCATGTTGCGGTTGCGGGTTTTGCAATCTTAAATCGATGAGATGCTCTATCTCATCCGTGCGGGCCATGAAAGCTTCCGAGTAAGCCAGAGCCAGCCTGTTTCGGATATGCTGCCGCGGATCGCTATCGGTTGCAAACAATGCCGCCAGAGTCTCTTGTGACATGGGAACGTGGTCTGCGCCGCCGGCGCTGGTAGAGACCAGCACAAGCCTCTCTACTTTTTCCGGATAGCGCAGGGTAAAATCCTGAGCGATGAATCCACCCATTGAAACCCCGAGGATGTGCGCCCTGGAAATGGCAAGCGTATCCATAAGCGCGGCCAAATCATCAGCCATCAATTTAATAGAGTATGGCCCGGCCGGCTTATCTGATTTGCCGGCGCCACGATTGTCGTATACGACGGTGGTGAAATGTCTGGAAAACTCCGGAACCTGCTTTTCCCACAGCCAGGTAGCAACGCCCAGACCCTCGATCAGGATGAGATGTGGGCCGTTGCCGCTTATCTCATAGTAGAGATTGATATCCTTGACTTTGACCGTGCCCGTTTCCTTCGCGGCACCGGACGGTATCTGGCAAAACAGCAAAAGAAGGGGCAGGAGAGATAGAATTGGCAGCAGTTTGTCAGTCATTTGTTTGTGTAAGGAGGAAGAGAAACAGTGACAGGTTTTAACTGAAAAAACTTATAAAAAAGTTTTTTCAGCACTCTTGTAGCCAATAACAGCATTTTTTAAGAAATTGTCAAGTCTTTTTTTGTTTTAGGTATCCTATAGCCAAGGAATTCAGCGTTGAAGAGATGTCAAATCCTGGAATCACGGCTCTTGACTTCAATGCTGCGGGGTGCTAATTTCCTGCGCTGTGGTGGCGGAGCTGAAGACTAACGCGAGACGCGGAGTTTGAATTATGGATGTTTGGACTGACAACTACAAAATTCACTCTTACGAAGTTGATGTGAGTGGACGTGCGACCATGCCTGCGCTCTGCCGTTTCATGCAGGAGTCGGCATGGAATCATGCTGAGCATTTAGAATTTGGATATAGTCATTTGGCAAATCAGGGGCTGATCTGGATATTGTCGCGACAGGTTGTAGAAGTGACGGAGTATCCACGCTGGGGCGAGACCGTTACCGTACAAACATGGCCCAGCGGCAAAGAACGAGTGTTTTGTTATCGCGATTTCCGGATCCTGAGTGGGAGTCAGAAAGTGCTGGCCACAGCAGCAACTACCTGGTTTGCCATCGACCTGAAAAGCCGCAGGCCACAACCAGCGCATCGTTTTTTCGATTATGACGTCCCGGCAGACTGTGAGACCGTTTTCCGGGAACGTCCGGCTAAAGTAACCCTTGAAAACCCACTTGAGACGTCGGAAAATTTCCTGTCCCGCTTTCATGATTTGGATGTCAATGGCCATGTCAACAACGTGCGCTATCTGGAATGGCTGCTGGACAGCATGTCTGCTGAGTTTCTAAGCTCGCGTCGTTTGGTGCGACTCGAAATCAACTATCTGGGAGAAGCGGTTTGTGGCGATCTGGTCAGCGCGGGATTAAGACAAAATGGTCCGTCTGAGTTTAGACATGTGTTGCGACGGGATGAAGATGGCCGCGAACTGTGTCGTGCGAGGACGGTTTGGCGGGGATAGTTGCTTCGGATTAGCTGTGACTTTCGGTTTGAAAACAGTGTTTTGCTAAACGCAAGTGGCGAGCAAATCGTAAGTGCCGGGCTATCATTTTCATGGGGTGCGTGATGGCCTGCTGCCCGTTATCGCGCCTGAGTTTTCCAATTGCCTGGAGCGATGATCCGGTCTATTGGCCGTTCTCTCTGGCGAGCTTTTGAATCGCCAGTTCAGACAGCCCAGTCACCTTTGCAATCAATGGAATGTCGAGGCCCTTGGCCAGCATGTTGCGTGCGGTTTCTTCTCTTCCTTCTTCTCTTCCTTCTTCTCTCCCCTTCTCGATTCCTTTCTCGATTCCTTCTTCTATTCCTTCTTGCTTGACTTCCTGATAGAAGCGCGAGTTTTTGATGTTTGACATCAATGGTTCGG
>CAZVSL010000130.1:0-12721 GCA_964629935.1 uncultured Calditrichaceae bacterium
TTCTCGGTAATTCCAACATTTCCTGCTGCACCATCGAAGATGATGTTTTGGTTGAACATACCATCCTCGAACGCAAAACCATCAAGCGTATCGAAGGTCAGGATGGGAAGGTTCAACCTGTGAGGTTTGTTCGGCCACAATCAGAGGGTTTGTCGGCCATCAACAATTTGTGATCTGAATCATTCAAACATAGGGAAAGCGAACACGTCCGGTGTTCTGTCAAGACATGTTGAGCGCGAACACGGAGCGCACCCTTCAAACTCAATTTTGGGATTGTTCGTGAATTCCAGGTTTGTGGAAGATCGAGGTTAAGAGAGAAAGCGCACAAGTTTCAGGCAGATTATGGCATATCAGCATCTTCATTATTCGATCGAGAAACGGGTGGCGCTGCTCACGATCGAACGACCGCCGGTAAATGCGCTCAATCGTGAGCTGGTTGCCGAGCTGGGGCGCGCCGCTGACCAAATCAACGCTGATGTGAAAGCAGCGAAGGTGCGCGCAGCGATCATCACGGCCATCGGTAAGTATTTTTGCGCCGGCGCGGACCTGAAGGAGCGCATGGGTATGAGCGAAGCGGAAGTCGCGCCAACGGTGAAGAACATTGGCGCTTCGGTCAACAAATTGGCGCAAATCGCCGTGCCGACGATCGCAGCGCTGCAGGGCAGCGCTTTTGGCGGCGGCTTCGAGGTTGCGCTGGCGGCTGACATTCGCCTTGCCGTAAAATCGGCGCAAATGGGCCTGCGCGAAACCGCCCTTGCCATCATTCCCGGCGCCGGCGGCACCCAGCGGCTAACGCGGCTTGTCGGGCCGAGCAAAGCCATCTTGTGGATCACATCTGCGCGGCTTTTTTCCGCCCAGGAGGCCATGACACACGGCGCAGTGAATTTTGTGGTTGAGGAGAGCGAACTTTTGCCGGAAGCCTTCAAAATAGCCAATGAAATTGCCGCTAACGGCCCGCTGGCTGTGCAACAGGCAAAGCGCGCAATTTTGCAAGGCCTCAGCAAGTCCCTGGATGAAGGCCTGAAGCTGGAGTTCGAGTGTTACAAAAAGATCATTCCAACAAAGGATAGAGAAGAAGGCCTGAACGCATTTAAGGAAAAGAGGCCTCCGGATTATCAGGGTGAGTGAGTTTGTCGAGCGCGACGACCGCTTTTTCGAAAACCACACCCAATCCTGGCGACGACTTTTATAAGGAGAAACGTGAATGGCTTACACTGAGTTTACCGAAGAGCAGCTCATGCTGCGCGATATGGTCCGTGAGTTTGCCAAAAATGAAATCGAGCCAATCGCTGCTGAGATAGACGAGACGGCCGAGTATCCCATGGACAACATCAAGAAAATGGCCGAACTCGGTCTGCTTGGCATCCCTTTTCCGGACGAGTACGGCGGCGCCGGCATGGATACAATCAGCATGGCCCTGGCATTGGAGGAAATCGCCAAAGCGTGCGCTTCCACCTGCCTGTCGGTTGCTGCCCACATCTCTCTCTGCGCCACACCGATCTATCTGTTCGGCACGGAGGAGCAAAAGCAAAAATATCTGATTCCGCTGGCTCAGGGCAAGTCGCTTGGCAGTTTCTGCTTAACGGAACCGGAGTCCGGTTCTGACGCAGCGGCCGCGAAGACGACGGCAAAACTTCAGGGTGATCACTACATTTTGAATGGCAGCAAGATGTATGTCACGAATGCTGGCCTCGCTGACTTTTTTGTCGTTTTCGCCAAGACGGATCCTGACCGTGGCACGAAAGGAATATCGGCGTTTATTGTGGAGAAAGATTTCGACGGCGTGGTTGTCGGCAAGAAAGAAGACAAACTTGGCGTACGCGCTTCGGATACGCGGCCGGTTACCTTTGAGGATTGCAAAGCGCCAAAGGAGAATCTGCTTGGCAAAGAAAACGAGGGTTTCAAGCAAGCGTTGATCACATTGGATGGCGGCCGCATTGGCATCGGCGCCATGGCCGTAGGGCTGGCGCAGGCTGCCATGGAAAAGTCCGCCGACTATGCCCACGAGCGGGTGGCGTTCGGCAAACCCATTGCCGAATTCCAGGCGATTAAGTTCATGCTCGCGGATATGGCCACGGAAATTCATGGCGCGCGCCTGATGGTGCACCATGCCGCCCACTTACGCGATCAGAACAAGCCCTACACCAAGGAAGCAGCGATGGCCAAATTGTTTGCTTCGGAAGCGGCCATGCGAGCCACCAAGAACGGTATTCAAATATTTGGCGGCTATGGTTACACCCGGGACTATCCCGTCGAACGCTACTGGCGTGATGCCAAGCTCACCGTTATCGGCGAGGGCACATCTGAGATTCAGCGCCTGGTTATATCACGCGAAATCTTGAAGGAATTGAAATAATATGAAATTCGGAGACCTGGAGATATTTTCCGTTAGTGACGGATTGTTTCGACTGGACGGCGGCGCCATGTTTGGCGTTGTACCCAAAGTGTTGTGGCAAAGAACAAACCCGGCTGATGATAAGAATCGGATTCAACTGGGTTTGAATTGCATGCTTATCAAAACAGCGAATGACCTGATTCTGGTCGATTCCGGCATCGGTGACTTTCATGATGACAAATTCAAGGGTATGTTTGCCATCGACCACACTTCGCATTCATTGCTGGATGACCTGGCAAAATCGGGCTTCAAGGCAGAGGACATCACAAAAGTGATCCTCACGCATCTGCATTTTGACCATAGCGGCAACAATTGTCGTGAGACAGAGGGAGGCGAGGTGGTCCCCACTTTCTCAAACGCGACCTATTTTTTTCAGGAGAAGGAGTACGAATATGCCAGCAATCCGGACCCGCGCAGCAAAGCCAGCTATCTTGCCCGCAACTGGCAGGCGGTGGCTAAGGCGAATCAGCTCGAGATTATCAGCGGCGACATCGAAATCGTGCCGGGCGTACGCGTCGAAATAACGGGCGGGCATACGCGTGACCACCAAATCGTGAAAGTCGTATCCGCCGGCAAAACCGCGTGTTTCCTGGCGGATCTGGCGCCGACCACCTCACATCTGAAAACACCTTATGTGATGGGCTACGACCTTTATCCAAAAACCACCATGGAAGTTAAGGAAAGGGTTTTGCAGCAAGCGCTGGCTGAGAACTGGCTGCTGTTTTTCGAGCACGATCCCGTCGTTCGGGCCGGTTATCTCAGACAGGAGGACGGGAAGATGAAGATTGAAGCCGTCGAGGTTGATTGATTCGCTTGAATTATTCAAGTCAGCAAACGAGGGAGTTTATCATGTCTGATTTCAAGGAAGTTGTTATCGCGAGCGCCTGCCGCACGCCTGTGGGTTCGTTTCAGGGTGCGCTGAGCGCCATGACTGGGCCGCAATTGGGCAGCGTGGTTATAAAAGAGGCCTTGCGGCGCGCCAATCTTTCAGGTAAGGATATCAGCGAAGTGATCATGGGCGAGGTTCTGCCCGCTGGCGTCGGGCAAGCCCCGGCGCGCCAGGCCGCCATAGGCGCTGGCATACCGAATACCGTGCCATGCATGACCATAAACAAGGTGTGTGGCTCGGGACTTAAGTCCGTGATGCTGGCGGCGCAGGCAATCATGGTTGGCGACGCCGATATTGTGGTTGCCGGCGGAATGGAAAGCATGTCCAATGCGCCATACTTGCTGGACCGCGCTCGCACCGGCTATCGCCTCGGCCACGGCGAGCTCATCGATAGCATGATCAAAGACGGATTGTGGGATGTCTACAATGACTACCACATGGGCAACGCCGCCGAGCTCTGCGCCAGCGAATGCAATGTCCCGCGCTCCGCCCAGGATGAATTTGCCATCCACTCCTACAAAAAAGCGCTGGAGGCTCAGAAGAACGGTTATTTCGATGACGAAATCGTGACCGTAGAGATACCGCAGCGCAAAGGCGAGCCTGTCGTGGTTGCTGAAGATGAAGAACCAAAGCGCGTGAATTTCGAAAAAGTGCCGGGATTGCGCCCGGCGTTTAAGAGCGATGGCACAGTGACGGCGGCCAATGCCTCTTCGATCAATGATGGCGCGGCCGCGTGTGTGATTATGTCAAAGGAGCGGGCTGAAAAATCAGGTCTCGAGCCGCTGGCAACAATTGTGGGGCAGGCATCGGCTGCCAAAGCGCCGGAATGGTTCACCACGGCCCCGGCAGATGCGATCAAGCTTATCCTGGATAAGACCGGGCTCAGCCTGCAGGACATCGATCTGTTCGAAATCAACGAAGCGTTTGCCGTGGTCAATCTGGCGATAGCAGGCGAGCTTGGTATCGACATGAACAAGATGAACGTACACGGCGGCGCAGTCGCGCTCGGACATCCAATCGGCGCAAGCGGCGCGCGCATTCTGACCACATTGTTGTATGCCATGAAGCAGCACGGCAAGAAACGCGGTCTCGCGACTTTGTGTATTGGCGGCGGCGAGGCCTCGGCAGTTATCGTGGAGCGCTGAACAACACTGCGAAAACCAAAGAGCTGAGGGAAAAACGTGGACATAAAAACAGTTACGGTGGTTGGCGCCGGCGCCATGGGCAATGGCATTGCCCATGTGTTCGCCGTTACCGGCCATGAGGTCATGTTGGTCGATACACAGCAGGAGTTTCTCGATCGTGCGATGGCAACCATTGAAAAGAATCTGAGCCGGCAGGTGGATAAGAATAAGCTGATGCGCACCGATGCCGACGCCGCGCTCCTGAGAATTCAGCCGGGTCTGGATTTGCAAGCTGCTGAAACGTCACAGTTTGTGATAGAAGCTGCCACGGAGAGAGCCGACCTGAAGCGAACGCTGTTCGAGAAGCTGGACAAAATATGTCCGGCTGACACAATTCTGGCCAGCAATACGTCCTCGATTTCGATTACTGAAATTGCTTCTGCGACCGGGCGGCCGGAAAAAGTCGTTGGCATGCATTTTTTTAATCCGGTTCCGGTCATGAAGCTGGTAGAAGTGGTGCGGGGTTTTGCTACTTCAGATGAGGTGTTCGGGCTTGTGGTCGAGCTGGGTGAGAAACTCGGCAAAACGCCGGTTAGCGTCAATGACTATCCCGGCTTTGTCTCCAATCGTGTGCTCATGCCCATGATTAATGAAGCGATTTTCTGCGTCATGGAAGGGGTTGCACAAAAAGAGGCCATCGACACCGTGATGAAGCTGGGGATGGCGCATCCGATGGGACCGCTTGCTCTGGCAGATTTTATCGGCCTTGACGTCTGCCTGAACATCATGATCGTCCTGCATGAACAATTTGGCGATGACAAATACAGACCGTGTCCGCTGCTGAAGAAAATGGTAGCCGCCGGTCACCTGGGTAGAAAAACCGGTAAGGGGTTTTACGATTATTCCACATAGCCGGGGCACAGCAAGGGCCGGCTATCTGAGCGTGTGACAGACAAAATCAAAATGAGGCGCAAATGAATTTTGAACTAACCGATGAGCAAAAGCTCATCCAGCAAACCGCACGTGAATTCGCAGAGAAGGAAGTGGCACAAGATGCAGAGGAGCGTGATCGAACCGAGACCTTCCCGGCGCATCACGTAGAAAAAATGGCCGAGCTTGGCTTTATGGGCATGATGGTGAGCCCGGAGTATGGCGGCGGCGGCATGGACACCATTAGCTACATCATTGTGATCGAAGAGCTGTCCAAAGTAGATGCATCTGTCGGTGTGATCTGCTCGGTCAACAACTCGCTGGTTTGTTTTGGGCTGGAAGAGTTTGGCAGCGAGGAAACAAAGAAAAAATATCTCGTGCCGCTGGCCAAGGGTGAGAAATTAGGTGCATTCTGCTTGTCCGAGCCGGGCTCCGGTTCGGATGCTTCCGGCATGAAAGCGAACGCCGTACTCAAGGGCGACCATTACGTTCTCAACGGCGCCAAGAATTGGATAACCAATGGCAAGAACGCTGACTACTATGTCATTACTGCCCACACCGACCCTTCTGCCGGCCATCACGGTATCAGTGCATTTCTGGTGGATAAGACATTTCCCGGTTTCACCATCGGTCATAAGGAGCGCAAGCTGGGTATTCGCAGCTCCGATACTGTTTCAATCTTGCTGGAAGATTGTCAGGTGCCAAAAGAGAATATTCTCGGCAAAGAGGGCGATGGCTTCAAAATCGCCATGCAGACTTTGGATGGCGGTCGCATCGGGATTGCGGCTCAGGCAGTTGGCATCGCGCAAGGTTCTCTGGAGGCAGCGACGCGATACGCCAAAGAGCGGCAACAATTCGGCAAACCCATCGCGCGCTTCCAGGCGATCCAGTTCAAGCTGGCGGACATGGAGACGCGCATCGACGCCGCGCGCTTGTTGAGCTATCAGGCTGCCTGGCGCAAGGACCAGGAATTGCCTTTTTCCGTGGAGGCTGCGAAAGCGAAGCTATATGCCTCGGAAACAGCGGTGTATGCCAGCACCGAGGCCGTTCAGATTTACGGCGGCTACGGCTATCTGAAAGACTATCCGGTCGAAAGATTCATGCGGGATTCCAAGATCACCGAGATTTACGAAGGCACATCCGAAATACAGCGCCTGGTGATCGGACGTCACATCATAAGTTGATGCGCGAAATGCTGCTTTTGAATCTTTCATTTTGAAATAACAATTCTTATATTGATTTAAGAATTTGACTTCCACCCGTTAATGTTGGAGGACACATTATGTCTGGCTTTTTAGAAGATGGCAGGATTTGGTTCAACGGCAAGATGGTGAACTGGAAAGACGCAACCGTCCATATCATGAGCCATGTATTGCATTACGGGTCTGCTGTGTTCGAAGGACTGCGCTGTTACGACACACCCAGCGGCCCGGCGATATTCCGTTTGCAGGATCACGTTCGCCGCTTATTCGATTCAGCAAAGATATACCGCATGCCGATTCCCTATTCGCAAGAAGAAATCGTCAAAGTATCCGTCGATGTGGTCAAGATCAATAATCTCAAGGAAGCCTATCTGCGTCCTATTGTATTTCGTGGATATGGCAGCCTGGGCGTGGATCCTCGTAGTTGCCCGGTGGAAGTAGCCGTGGCCGCCATGGCATGGGGTAAGTACCTCGGCGATGAGGCGATCAACATTGGCGTCGATGTTCGTGTTTCTTCATGGAACCGAATGCGTCCAAATACGTTTCCTGCAATAGCGAAATGTGGCGCTAATTACATGAACTCGCAATTGATCAATCTGGAAGCAAAAGTAGATGGCTATGTTGAAGGCATCAGTCTCGATGCCAACGGCACGGTGAGCGAGGGCAGCGGAGAGAATATTTTTCTGGTGCGTGACGGCATTCTGCATACGCCGCCGTTGGCATCATCGATTCTGCCCGGCATAACGCGCGATTGCGTGATCAAGCTTGCCGGCGATCTGGGTTATCCCGTAAAAGAAATGACCATACCACGCGAAATGCTCTATATCGCCGATGAAGTTTTCTTCACCGGTAGCGCGGCGGAAGTAAGTCCTATTAAATCTATCGACCGCATCCAGATTGGTGAAGGCCGGCGCGGCCCGATCACCGAGAAATTGCAGAAGCGCTTTTTTGGCGTGCTTGCCGGCGAGGTCGAGGACAAATACGGATGGCTCACTTATGTGAATTAGTTGTCTTATGTCAACATACCCGCGTAAGTTTAATCGGAGAAGGCGTGCCAGGGAGTTGGCTCTGCGGGCGCTTTATGCTCATGAGTTGTCGGACAATCCTATCGAAGGAATCGTCCAGGATATGATTCTCAGCAATCCGCAGGACCATGAGCGTGTGAAAGCGTTTGCCGCGACCCTGGTGCGCCAATGCATCTCTAATAAGAAAGCCATCGAAGAGCTCATCGTTGGCCAGGCACACAATTGGGATTTCGACCGGATTGCAGTGCTTGACCGCTTGATCATGCGATTGGCGATATGCGAGTTTCTGTATTTCGAAGACATCCCGCCAAAAGTGTCTATCGACGAGGCCATTGAGATTTCGAAAAAGTACAGCACAGAAAAAAGCGGCATCTTTATCAACGGCATCCTCGATGGCGTTTTGCTGCAACTAAAGCGTGATGGCAGGCTGAGCAAGAGCGGGCGTGGGTTGAACGAATAATCAAATCCGTATGTGAGGAAGAACACGGTAGAAAATATGATCTCTGGAGTTATTTCAAAAATCTTTGGCAACAAGCACGAGCGCGACATAAAAAAGATCCAACCCATCGTTGAGGAGATCAACGAGCATTTTCAGCAATTGGAAAACCTCTCTGACGATGAACTGAAGCAGAAAACAGATGAGTTCAAGCGCCGGATTGCCGAAGCAACTCAGGAAGTGCGGCGTGAACTCGATGAGCTTAGAACCGAGTTGCACGCAGACTCAACCTCGAACAACGGCGCCGATGGTAAAGTGGAGGGTGACGCAGCGGTTGTTGGCGAAACAAGTGTGGCGGAGGTCGAAAGTGTCCGCGATCGCATCGATAAGCTCAAAGAAGAAGAGCACGAAATCGTCGAAGAAGTGCTCAACGAACTGCTGCCCGAGGCCTTTGCCGTGGTCAAGCAAACTTGCAAGCGCTTGCTTGGAAAACGCTGGCGGGTTTGTGAACAGGAGATCGAGTGGGACATGGTGCCATACGATGTACAGTTGATCGGCGCCGTCGTTCTGCATGAAGGCAAAATAGCAGAGATGGCCACTGGCGAAGGCAAGACCCTGGTTGCAACCATGCCGCTGTACCTCAACGCGCTTTCCGGCAAAGGTGCGCATCTGGTCACGGTCAATGATTATCTCGCCCGAAGAGATTGTGAGTGGATGGGTGAAATCTACAAGTTTCTCGGCCTGACTGTCGATTACATTCAAAATAGTATGGACCCGCCGCGGCGAAGGCAAGCCTACCTGGCTGATATCACCTACGGCACCAACAACGAGTTTGGCTTCGATTATTTGCGGGACAACATGGCCGTTCGCATGGAAGACAAGGTGCAGCGCGGCCACAATTATTCCATCGTGGATGAGGTTGACTCGGTCCTGATCGACGAAGCGCGCACACCGCTCATTATCTCCGGGCCGGTGGAGCATTCCACGCAAAAATACGATGAGATGAAGCCGCGCGTGGAACAGCTTGTCAGAAAACAGACGAAATTGATAAACAGCATCATCGCCGAAGGTGAAAGCCTATTGAAAGAGGGCGACGAATACGCGGCCGGCATCAAGCTTTTGCAAGCCTCCCGCGGCGCTCCAAAGAACAAGAAGCTCATCAAGCTCACCCATGAGGTCGGCGTTAAGAAGCTTATCCGCCGGGTCGAAAACGACTACATGCGCGATAAGAAAATGCACGAGATCGATGAGGATCTGTATTATGCCATCGACGAAAAAGCGCATACCATCGACCTGACGGATAAGGGCCGCGAAGCGCTGGCCCCCAACGATGCGGATATGTTCGTCCTGCCGGATCTTTCTGAAGCGTTGCACGCTATCGATACGGACGAATCGTTATCTCAGGAAGAGAAGCTGCAGCGCAAAGGTGAGATACAAACCGAATATACGGAGAAAAGCGAAAGACTGCATAACATCTCGCAGCTCCTGCGCGCTTACTCTCTGTTCGAAAAAGACGTGGAGTATGTGGTTTCCGATGGCAAGGTGATGATTGTTGATGAGTTTACTGGCCGCCTCATGCCCGGACGCCGCTTCAGCGATGGCCTGCACCAGGCCCTGGAGGCAAAGGAAAACGTCAAGATCGAGCGTGAAACGCAGACTCTGGCTACCATCACGCTGCAGAACTACTTTCGGCTTTACAATAAGCTCGCCGGAATGACCGGCACCGCTGAGACAGAAGCAGGGGAGTTCTGGCAGATTTATAAGTTGGACGTCGTGGTTATCCCCACCAATGTACCGGTACAACGCGCGGACCATCAGGACCGCATTTACCGCAGCAAGCGCGAAAAATACAAAGCCATCATCGATGAGATTGCAGAAAAACATCAGAACAAACAGCCTGTGCTGGTGGGCACCATTTCCGTCGAGGTCTCGGAGACGCTGAGCCGCATGCTGAAACGTCGCGGCATACCACACAATGTGCTCAACGCCAAGCAACATCAGCGTGAAGCTGAAATCGTGTCGCACGCCGGCGAGCCTGGTGCGGTTACCATCGCCACCAACATGGCCGGCCGCGGCACAGACATCAAGCTGGGTGCAGGCGTGGCGGAGAAAGCAGGCGGTTTGCACATCATCGGTACAGAACGCCATGAATCGCGCCGCATCGACCGCCAGTTGCGCGGCCGCAGCGGCCGGCAGGGGGACCCGGGTTCGTCCCGATTTTATATGTCGCTTGAGGACGATCTGATGCGACTGTTTCAGTCGGACCGCGTCGCTGGCATTATGGATAGATTGGGGGTGGAAGAGGGCGAGGTCATTCAGCACCCGATGATCAGCCGTTCTATCGAGCGCGCCCAGAAGCGCGTGGAAGGCCACAACTTTGACATCCGCAAGCATTTGCTTGAATATGACGATGTCATGAACCAGCAGCGTGAGGTTATCTACACCAGGCGCCAGCACGCCCTCGAAGGCGAGAATCTCAAGGAAGAATATCTCGAGATGATCGGGGATTTCGTCGAGAGCAAGATCAGACAATACACAAGCGAGAGCGAGTATTCAGAGAACTGGGACTGGGATGGTTTGCGTAACGCATTTCGCAAAACCATGCTCATGGAAATCCCGGTTTCAGATGACGAAATTGTCGGCATAACCCAATCCGATTTGTTTGACCGAATCTATGATGCTGCTGTCGAGCAATACAATCGACGTGAGCAACAATTTGGCGACAAGCTCATGCGCCAGCTCGAACGCATTGCCATGCTCAGAGTCATCGATGAGCGCTGGCGCGAGCACTTGTACGAGATGGACCAGTTGAAGGAAGGTATCGGCTTGCGGGCCTATGGACAGAAAAACCCACTGCTGGAGTACAAGTCCGAAGGCTTCCGCATGTTCACGCAGATGCTGGAGATGATCAGCGAGCAGGTGCTTGAACTTGTGTTTAAAGCGCAGTTGCAGCAGGAACCGGCCATGGCGCGCCGGCGTATGCCGCAGCAAATGACCATGGTGCACGACTCGGCTGTGGGCATGGGCTTTTCGAATGTGCCGCAGGAAAGCGCCATGGCAGAAGCTGCCGAAAAATCGCGCGGCGCAAAGCGCCAACCCGTTGTCGTCGGCGAGAAAGTTGGACGTAACGATCCCTGTCCGTGCGGCAGCGGCAAGAAATATAAGAGATGCCACGGCGCTCCGCAATAGGTGTTGACTTTAGAGGGGATTTTGTTACATTAGCAGTTAAGTTTGCAGGAAGAAATGAGGATATAGTAGGTGAGGAGTAATTTATGAACGAGCGCGTGGTGGAAATTCTGATCCACATCATGAAAGCGATACGTCAGGATTCAGATGTAACCAATAAACTCGATTTGCTATCCAGAAACCTGATCCAAAAGGGCTACTCTGAAAGTGAGATAAGTTCAGCCTTTACCTGGCTGCTCGACCGTTTGAATTATGATTCTGAGGAATTGATCGAGAAGCAGGAGCCTGCCCTGCAGCATTCTTTCCGTCATCTCCACGAGATCGAACGTGCGATCATTTCTACCAAAGCCTACGGATACATTATCGAACTTACAGAGCTGGGTATCATCGATGCCGTAGACGTCGAGCAGATCCTGGAACGTTCGATGATGTTAGGCGCAGCCAAAGTCACCGTCGAGGATGTTAAATCGATCGTAGCCTCCATGTTGTTCACTTCAGAGAGTATGCTTGAAGGAGGAGGCTATTTCATGTTCGAGGAAAGTCCCGTCATTCAATAAGTTGTACCTGAGGATATAAAAACCTTCTAACACTCTCACATGCCCAAATCATTAGTTATTGTTGAGTCCAACGCCAAGATCAAGACGATCAGCAAGTTCCTCGGTAAAGACTACCAGGTGCTTTCCTCTGTTGGCCATATCAAAGACTTGCCCAAGCAACGCCTTGGGGTCAAAATAGATGACGAGTTTGAACCCGAATATATTACCATCCGGGGCAAAGGCAAGCTGCTCAGCAAATTGCGCAAATCAGCTTCGACAGCCGACAACGTATTCATCGCAACCGACCCCGACCGTGAAGGCGAAGCCATTGCGCACCATCTCGCCGAAGAAATGAAACTAAAAAACGGCAAGATTCATCGTGTGATGTTCAATGAAATCACCGAGAGAGCAGTTAAGTATGCGCTCGAAAATCCTACGAAAATTGATGAAAACAAGGTGGCCGCGCAAAAGGCACGAAGGGTTGTGGACAGATTGGTAGGATATCAGGTCAGCCCCATACTCTGGCGGACGGTTTACCGCGGTCTGAGCGCCGGCCGTGTCCAATCTGTTGCCCTCCGCCTCATTTGTGAACGCGAAGATGAAATTGAGAAGTTTGTTCCGAAAGAGTACTGGTCGGTAACGGCGCAACTGCAGGGGCAGAAAACCGATCCCTTTCTTTCCCGGCTGCATAAGGTTGAAAACAAAGCACCCCAACTGCCGAATGAAGCGGTGACGCGTGAAGTCTGCAAGGAGATCAAGAAGCAGATTTTCCAGGTTAAGGATATCAAGAAAAAGAAGGTAACACGAAACCCTGCGCCGCCTTTCACCACCAGCACCATGCAACAAGCGGCTGCCAACCGCCTCGGCTACACCTCGAAGAAAATCATGATGATTGCCCAAAGACTCTACGAAGGTATTGAACTGGGCAATGACGGCAGCGTCGATTTGATTACTTATATGCGTACGGATTCCACACGCATCTCCGATGAGGCCCTTCA
>CAZVSL010000131.1:0-12667 GCA_964629935.1 uncultured Calditrichaceae bacterium
AGTGGCAGTGGCAGTAGCAGTGGCAGTGGCAGTAGCAGTGGCAGTGGCAGTAGCAATGGCAATGGCAGTGGCAGTGGCAGTAGCAGTGGTAGTGGCAGTGGCAGAATCTTTCTTCTTAAGGAACAAACAGAGTCTGTTGCGCGTTTCCAACAATCGTTTACAAACGGCATTAATTCCCATCAAGTTTAGGACTTCTTGGTCTTTGGCGCCCCCGAAAGACTTTGAGATATAGAAACAAAATTGGAGTACACGACTCAATAAGGATGCTGCAAGATACAAAGCTCACCAGAGAAAAACTAAATACGCTGTGGCGCGATCCCGGGGTTGAAACACTGCCTACAAAGCGCAGGCGATATGCTATCATCAGCGATCTGCATCTGGGCGATGGCGGCCAGGCTGATGACTTTCAGCACAATGAACCGGCTGTGCTGAAGGCATTGTCGCACTACAAGGCAAACCGGTATCACCTCATCCTGCTCGGTGATGTGGAGGAATTCTGGCAATTTGAGCTCGACAAGATCGTGGCACGCTATGGCAAGACGGTCTACAACAAAATCAAATCATTTGGCGACAACCGGGTTTATCGCGTCTTTGGCAATCACGATTCTGAATGGGCCAATATGACGGATCCCGTGCGCAACCACTCGCCCAAAGTCCAGTTTGCTTCCGAGGCGCTAAAATTGGCCGACGTACAGGGCAGGCCAACCATCCTGCTGGTGCATGGTCACCAGGGCACCAAAAACTCTGACAAAGTTAGCTGGGCCACCCGTTTCTTTGTGCGACTGTTCAAACCCGTCAAACCGGTTGCACGGCGGGCGCGACTATACTCGCATCCATCTGCTACAAAGTCGCGCGTGGCCAGGAGCTTTGAGAAATCGTACTATTCCTGGGCCAAAGACGCGGGCGTAATCGTGATCTGCGGCCATACCCACCGGGCCATGTTTGCCTCAAAATCCTATGCCGACCGCCTGGAAGACGCTATCAGCAATTTGGAGGCCGACCTGCTGGCCAGTCGTACAGCCAACAAAATTTCACTGCGTCGCAAAGTCCGGAAATTGCACCGTTTGCGCAGAGCGCTCGAGGATGAGGAAAGAAAAGAACGCGCCATCGATCCGACAGAGGCCAACGGCGAGCCGCTGCCTTGCTACTTCAATGCCGGCTGCTCGCTCTATACCGACGGCATCACCACGATTGAAATCGAGAATGACGAAATCAGATTAGTAAAATGGTGGAATGAGGACAACGATGGCAAACCGTTTGAAGTGTACGATCGGGGTAGTATTACGGAGTTTGCCGGCAGGTTGAATGGCACATCCGAATTCAAGAAGCTGACTAAACGCCGTTCATCGAAAAAAAGTTGAGTTTCACTGGCATTCCCCGGTAGCTATGGCTACTTCTGCAAGATCAAAGTCCGCGTCAAGAATTGCTGATGGTCGACGAGCAAGCGCAGAAAGTAAATTCCAGAAGCCACATCGTCGCCTGAATCATTGCGGCCACGCCAGTTTACTCTTTTAAAACCCGCCTCCTGCACACCGTCAACCAGCGTGCGAATTCTCTGGCCGCTCACGTTGAAAATCGTTATCTCCACCTGTGCTTGTGCCGGCAAAGCGTATTCAATGGTGGTGCCGGCGTTAAATGGATTTGGATAGTTTGGGCTCAAACCGATGGTTCCCGGCAAAGGGATACTTGCTTCTAAAGAGAGTTCCGGCGCTGTTTCTCCGGGAGCAGACGGGATTGCGGGCGCTGACATCGCACGGATATTGACAATTAACTCCGGTTCGTGTTCCCCTTCGCCTGCGCTGTACCAGGCGCTGTTCGCAGCCTCGCTCATGATGCCGAAACTTATCCGCCCATCGCCCTGGATGACGGGCGTGACATCTACCTCGACCCAGCTTCCGGGCTTGACTTCGGCAAGCGTGGCGAGGTGCTCACCTTCGATGGCAGGCGCATTCTGCCAGGTGAGGCTGTCCTCCTTCCAACCACCTTCTCCATCACCATATTCATTGGCGACCTGGTAAATGCTTCCGCCTGTAGAACTTCCGACCACGACATAGAGTCTGAGCAACGCTTGCTCCACAAGATGACCAGACAGACCTTCAACTTCAAATTTCAAGTAAGATCGAAAAGCACGCCGTCCCAGACGAACCCGCAGGTTTGGACGTGAGCCATAATTACTGTGTGGCCTGGTCGATCTGACATAGGCATCGTCTATGGGTTTGAAAATTAAAGTGTGGCCGCCACTTATTTCCTCTATGAATCTGGCGGTGACTTCCATGTCCTTGTTCATAGCAAGAGTGATTTTATTCTCTCTACCGCTTACGTCTCCGCTCCATTGACTGAACCGCCAGCCATCATCTGCGATAGCGGCCAACTCAACCACATCATCTTCATCATAAGTGTCTTTTTCTGGCTCCACCATAACTTCGCCCAATCCACTGGTTGCCAACAACAACTTGTATTGTGGAATATCAGCATTAGGGCCAGTCTCGACTATCAACTCAGGTGCAAAATCACCTTCTTTGGTAAAATACTCAACCCGATCATCCGCGGAGCTGCTCAGCGCGAAGCTATACATCCCTTTGCCATCCACCGTATTGCCTAAATCAAATTCTACGACATCGTTGGCCGACACAGCACCGACCGACCCGAGTGCTGGTTCTGTTATTAGGGGAGTATTAATAGCTCTCAGTTCCGATTCATGCCATGGTGTGTCTGTTCCGAGGAAGTTATTGGAAACAAGGTAGCAATCGCCTCCACGTTCGCTGCCATCGGATTCATCCTGGTCCACATGCAGACGCAACCTGGCGCTGACAGTATTGCCATTTAGACCTGTAACATTGAACTTGAAATAACTTATGAACTTATCTCTTTGCACCTGGGTAGTGCTCTTCGCACCATAATTGTTGCGTTCTTGGGTCAGTTTGACCTGGGCATCATCAATTGGATAAAAAATGTGAGTCTCTCTTTCCCCGGAAGCTATTACGAATGCACCACCACTCAATGCCGTGCCTTGCGGGTTGCTAACTGAGATTTCGCCGGTGGAAGCATTATCCGGCACAAAAGCTATTATCACAGAGTCCGCCTGAATATCGAAATCGGCAGACACACCATTGAATTCAACATCAGTTGCGTCTGAAAACCGGTCGCCATGAATGGAAACCGCTGTACCCGGCTCGCCGCTTGTCGGTGTGAATGAATGTATAAGCGGCTTGCCATCATTACTAAAGGCTATCGCGAAAGTCCGGCTCACATCCGCTGGTGTGCCATCGGTTGCATCCGAGACGCGTAACAAGCAGGTGTTTGAAACATCATCAGGAATCGTCCAGTCATAAGCACCGTCGTTGGCTGTGCCCGCAACGACGACCTGCCATGTGGCGCCGCCATCAACCGTGTATTCAAGTTTGGCCTGAGAGAAACTCCCATCTGAATTCCACCTCACCTCTTCAACCTCGCCAACCTGCCAGCTTTCACCGCCTCCCGGTCGCGTAATTTCGACAAAGGGCTGCAGCCCGTCTGTCAGAATCTCAACTGTGTAGTTCTCCGTCACGGTCTGCTCATATCCAGTCGGTCCGGTCTTGTATTGCCTGGGAGAAAGCCTGATGGTAACACTGCCCGAAGTCTGGCTGAGCAATGACTTTGGCTGCCCATCCACCAGCACGCCGGTCGCGCCAGGATAAAAAAGTGTGATGGTAGCGTCCCGCTCTGTGCCGAGATTTTTGCCCAATCTGATCTTGCCCATCCGTCCGACAAAAGCTGCAACCACTGGCTCATCCGATGAGAAGCCGTGCGCGCCATTGTATCGAAATTCTGTCGCGCCGGCAGCGAGATACTCAAACGCATCTCTGTTATCTTTGTGATAACTCAACCTGGCATCGGTAGTCATGCTTTGGTAGACGTAGCGAGAACCGGTTTTATTGTATAAGTAGATCTCATCACCATCCACCACGATACCGCTACGGCCGCCATCGTAAATCTTGTTGTAGTCTGGCTCAGGCGCGTTCTGCTTCTGCGGATACAGCAGCGCGAAGAAAGTGGCATTGCGCGTGCGCCGATCTGACCTGACCTTTAACAGATCGACCATGACGTCACCATACGCGTAGGGCCGGCTGGTGCTAATTTTACTGTCTATCTCCTGTGGCTCGACAAACGCGATTGGCAGTTTGGCTGAGCCATTTGTTGGCAGAATAGTAAATCTGTCTCTGCCAGTCTCGTCAATAAAATGATGTTTATCCGTGCCAATGGCGAATTCATACTTATGCTCAGAATCGTCTTTCACTTCATCGACAATGATGATGTACTTATGCTTTTTATAGATGACCATGCGATAAAATTGATCGAGGTCTTCATACGCATCTGTGGCGTTTCCCAGAAGGTAACCAACGTGGTCTGCATCGAGATAATCCATGTCCACATTGGTAGAGGGAACACGGTCGCCGCGATCGCCTTTTTGTCCGCGACCGTCAACAAGCAGTGTATTGTGACCGTAGGTAATCCTCTTGCCGGCGTGTTGCCCAATGTCTGGTTTGGCGCCGTCTTCGGCAGCCAGGTAGTCGTTGTTATAATACAGCACAAAACCGTTGGCATCGGGATGGCTGTGGCCATCACGGGCTAAATCTTTGAGATAGGCAGCGTGTCCGCCCTGAGAACCACAGCGCATGAAGAAGACCAGATCGTCTTCGTCCCAGCCGCTGCGGAATATGGCGGCCTCCATGTTTGGCCAGTAACGGCTGAGCGGAAGGTCACGGTAGGAACGCGAAGGCACACCGCTATCATCATAAAGCACAAACGCAGCGAAATCCTCGTCTTCGAATCGGTAGCGTGATTCATTGACGATGGTTTTCAGGAAATCCAGCGCGTAGCCATCCCGGTACTCCGCTGCCGTGAACGCCAGCATGCCCATGCAGCCATAAGGGCCTTCGGCCTCCGTGCCTACCTGCTGGCAGTCGCCCCAGGTTATGCAGCTCACGTCGCGATGTTGTACATCTGCATAGATGCGAGGGTATGCATTGTACTTGAAGAAGTCACTTCCTGGATACTCTTTACCGAGGCGGAACCAGTCGTTTTCCGGTTCTTTGCGGCGCAGTGCCTGGAAGAACAATACGACCTGATTGTACTTGCGCCAATATCCCAAACCTTGCGGACTAAACCCATCGGCGCCATGGGCCCAGAGTACACTTTGGTTGCCATCTTTGAAATTATTTTTTGCGCGATTCAGCTCACCGTTATCAAAATCCACCTCGCCCCTGAAGGCCAGCGCCAGCAAACCCTGCGCTGCCGAGGGCGTCCAGTTGTGGTTGGACAATTGGTTTGAGCTTACCAGATTACCAGCGCCTTTGCGCGCGCCGGCAAGTATGATATCCTTCTCATCGGAGGAAAAATGATCGTAGAGGACATCCCAACAGAAGGCATAGCCTATGCTGATATGAGCGACGGCGAGGTGCTGCTCCCAATCCGAGGTACCCCAGTTCTGAGCCCTTGCCAGATCCAGGGCCAGGCTTTTCGCCTTGTTCACGTATCTCATGTCGCGCGTGATAATATAGGCGATGGTCAGGTCAGCGAGGGCGTCACCATAATCACGGCCAGTGTCCTGATCAAAAGGCTCTTCGAAACTCAGACGAATAGCGCGCCCGGCACGGTCTTCCTGGAACTTCTGCCACATTTTGTTGAGCACCGGGTCGTGAAGCGCGCGTTCACGTAGCGCATCCATACCGGTTTTATCGAAAAAAAGGTGGGGATGGCTTTGAGGGTACAGGCTTGCCGTTACGCCCGGCAGGAGCCCCATACAAAGTGCGGCCGCGAAAAGGACTCGGATCATCTTATCATCACTACTTTATTATTGTAGCTATACTTTTTCGTGTTTCCGGGGCTAATTTATATTGGAGACACTCGGACCGAAGAGGGGATGGTCGCGTTCGTTCGCAGGTATGGTTGTCGCTAATCCCCCGGCTAATATTTGTTTATTACAGCCAGGGCGACCGCCACGCGGAATTCATGCACCAAATCCAGTTAACTTGTAAACCTGCGTTGGTCCACCCTGGCTCCTCACTTATTGCAAGCTGGTTGCGCAAAAGCCGCTCGCCAAGAGCAGGAAGGTCGGACCTGTCTGCCAATCGGGTTAGACAAGCCGGTTTAGCCTGAGCAATTTCATTTAGACGATTAGCTACGGTTTGGCACTTCGATTTTCATTGTAAGTCTGCATTACAGTTCTATATTGATGCCATAAGGACAGCGTGTATTAAATAGAAAAATGATGAGCACTAAATTAAAAAGAATAATAATAGAAGAGTTAAAACAAGGCCTTCGGTCACAATACGGCAGCAAACTACAAAAGTTGGTGCTGTATGGTTCCTTTGCCCGTGGAGACGCCGATGAGAATTCTGACATTGATGTCTTGGTGGTATCCAACGCCTGTATCATCCACTATTAAATCCTCACCCTCTTCAACCGCAAGGAATTGGTCACCACATTAACTGAGCTCATAGCCATGGCTGCTTCGGCGAGGGCCGGATGCAGCAAACCTGCCATTGCTACCGGAATCATGACAACGTTGTAGAAAAAAGCCCAGAACAGGTTCTGCTTGATCTTGCTGAAGGTAGCGCGCGACAGCCGCATGGCCTGCACCACGCTCGTCAGGTTGCCGCGCACAAGCGTGACATCGGCGGCTTCGATAGCGACGTCTGTGCCGGTGCCGATGGCCATGCCCACATCCGCCTGCGTCAATGCCGGTGCATCATTTATGCCGTCGCCGACCATGAGCACGCGCCGGCCTTCCTGCTGCAGGCGCCTTATCTGAGCCACTTTGTCATCCGGCAGCACTTCCGCGATGGTCTCGTCGATGCCGATGGAGCTGGCCACTGCCTGCGCGGTGCGCTCGTTGTCGCCGGTCAGCATGACTGTGCGCAATCCGAACTGCTTGAGCTGCGTGACGGCCTCGGCTGAATCATCCTTCAAAGTATCTGCCAGCGCCAGAAGTCCGGCGTAGCTGCCGTCAACAACGACCGCCACCACTGTTTTGCCCTGCTGCTCTAATTCTTTCGCTGCTTCGTGGGCGCCATCGAGCTGGTTTTCCAGCTCAGCCAGCCATCTCAGCGTGCCGATCTTGATCTCCTGTTGAGCAATGCGGCTAGTGACACCTTTTCCCGGCACAGCCTCGAATTCGTCAGTTTGTTCGAGCCTTACTTGTTCGGATTTGGCCCGCTCGACGATGGCTTCAGCCAGGGGATGTTCTGAGCTCTGTTCGGCGCTTGCGGCCAGGCGCAACAGGTCTTTTTCTTTGAAACCGTTGGCGGTCTGTACATCCGTAACTTGTGGCCTGCCTTTTGTAATGGTGCCGGTCTTGTCGAGTACGATGGTGTCGATATCCTGCAGCGCCTGAATGGCAGCGCCATTGCGAATTAGGATGCCCTTTTGAGCGCCCATGCCGGAAGCCACCATCAGCACGGTCGGTGTGGCGAGCCCAAGTGCGCAAGGACAGGCGATAACCAGCACGGCGACAGCGGCGAAAATGGCCAGCGAGATTTGCCCTAGCTCCGGATTCACCCACGGCAGGAACTGACTGCTCCAGGCAGCCAGACTGTTAAGGCTCTGGTCAAAAATCAGCCAACCCGCTAACGTCAAGACCGCCAGCACCAGAATGATGGGCACGAAAATCGCGGTCACGCGGTCAGCAAATTCCTGGATGGGCACCTTTGTGCCCTGACACTCCTCGACCATACGAATCACTTGTGACAGGAAGGTCTCCTTCCCCACACGCGTGGCCTTGATCTGTAGCACGCCGTTCTTATTGACGGTTGCGCCGATGACTTCATCATCTACCTTTTTTTCAACCGGCAGCGATTCCCCGGTAGCCAGGGACTCATCGACTGCGCTGCTGCCTTTGACCACGATGCCATCGGTCGGAACCTTTTCTCCAGGTCGTACCAGCATGATGTCGCCAGGATTGAGCTCATCGATCGGCACGCGGACTTCGTTGCCATCCCGCAGCACCGTGGCTTCTTTTGCCTCCAGTGTCAAAAGTTTTTGGATGGCCTGGGAGGCGCGGCCCTTGGCGCGAAATTCCAGATAACGGCCGTTGATGTGAAAACAGATGATCATAGCAGCTATGGCAGCGTAACTTGCCACCGGCAGAAACAGAGCTGCCACGCCGGTTGCATACGCTGCCAGCGAGCCAAGCGAGATGAGCACATCCATGTTGGTGCCGCCATGTCGCACGACATTCACAGAACTAACATGCGTTTCCCGACCGATCCAGAAGACCACAGGTGCAGCGGCAATGAGAAAAATCAGCTCCAGAAACGGGATATGCCAGTCGAACACCATGTGGCCCAGCATCAACAGCATGATGGGACCGGTAATGGACCAGGCCCAGATCATCTGCTTGCGATAGCGCGCCAGCCGTTGCAGTTGTTCGTCTACGGTTGAGCTTTGTTTGTCTTCGCGTTCCGGCGTTGCCTTATAGCCGGCTGCCTGCACTGCTTCCACCAGGGCCTGCGCTCGCACCTGATCAGAGTGTGTGACCACAGCTTTCTCGCTTGCGAAAGAGACGTTAGCATCGCTCACGCCTTCTACTTTGGCGAGCGACTTGCGCACGGTCTCAGCACAGCCCGTGCAATGCATGCCGCTGATATTGAGCACGGTTTTATTTTCTTCCCGCTTGACATCATAGCCAGCTCGTTGCACCGCATCGACAAGATCTTTCTTTGAGACTACCTCAGGATTATACCTGACCTGCGCTTTTTCTAGCGGCAGATTGACAGAGGCCTCAGCGACGCCGGCAGTTCCTTTCAGTTTGCGCTCAACCGTGTTGGCGCAGCCAGCGCAGTGCATGCCGGTGATTGGCAATGTGATGTTTTGCAATTCAGACGACGGGCCCTTTTTCTCATTTTTTGCTATGGTAGCTCCTGTATCTGATGTTTTATTTGGTTCAGCCATGATTTTGACCTGCTCTTGATAGTGAAGTTCTTATTACCACAAAGTCTCGAAGAAACGTCAAGGGACACAAAGCGTTGAAACTATGAGGTCATACATGTCTTTTCGAGTGTGTGCTTGTGTCTGTCTTAAGACTCGATTCTGATAGATTGCATAGCTCGAGATGAATGTCGAGTTACATCAACCCTCCCCGCTGCGATATTTGATGATTTTTACTTTCTCCAGTGTTATCAGCCCCTCTTGTACGGTCTCATCGAGAAACGGCTGCAGTTTGTCGAGGTTTTCCTTTGTGTCCACGATTTCGATCACCATGGGCAAGTCCTCGGACAAACGCAGTATCTTTGCTGTGTGCAGATAGCTCTGGGCGCCAAAGCCCATGACGCCGCGCAGAACCGTAGCGCCGGCCAGTCCAAGCTCTTTGGCCTGTAGTACAATCTGCTCATACAGCGGCTTGCCATCATGTCTGTCGGATTCACCGACAAAGATGCGCAATAGAAATCCTTCTTCCGGCAGCTTCATCTTGCTCTATCAGCCTACATTAGTCTCGAAAAGAATGAGACAGGATTTACATGATGAAAAGGATGTGTTAAGATCCAATTAATCCTGCTATCCCGTCAAGAATTTTGAATGATGGGGATGGTATTCATCTCATCAAGGTAAACAGCAAGCGCGCGAGTAGAAAGCCCAGAAACACGAGCAGTAGTCCCAGGAGATTGCTTGCCAGTACGTTCATGGCTGCGAGTTTCAATTCGCCACCGCGCAGCAAATTTAAGCTTTCCAGACCAAATGTTGAAAAAGTGGTGAAGGCGCCCAGTCCGCCGATGAACACGAAACTCCTGAAGTTCTGCGAGACGATGAACTGATCGGACAGCTCCCACAGAAAACCTATGCAAAAGCATCCGGCCAGGTTTACCACCAGGGTTCCCCAGGGAAAATCATGCGGCAAAAACGCATGCGTCGCACCCGCAACCAGATAACGGAGCAGGGCGCCAATCGCACCACCTGCAGCTATGAAAATGATCTTTGTCAATCTTTTCTCAGATTAGTTGCATGAACCAACCCAAAAGGTACAAAGTTGCACTTACATTTCCAATAGTTTAGACCCATCTTCGCTAAGCTTCGCTGCAAAATGCTCCGGATTGTCAGCGAATTTCTCATCACAGCCGGGACAGCAGAAACCGTAGACTTTGCCGTTATGAGAAACAGTTGTCACGGCCGGGTCGACTTCACCACCGCTTACCGGACAAACTTTATTCCACGGCATCTCGCCTTCGGCCATTTCTGCATCAGCCACGTCCTCAGTTTGTGCCTGCTGCGCCATGTGCTCATGTTCTGTCATGGTTGCTGTGTCGTTTGCGTTCCCCTGGCCGGAGCAGGCAAACAACATTATTGATGCGAACAACAGAACAAGTACGCTTACATTCAGTGTGTTGAATTTCATTTTGAAATCCTCCAAAAGTTAGGGTGTGAATTGATGTAAATTACTATTTTTATATAATTTTTACCGTTTTACCACAAAGACACTAAGAATACACGAAGACCACGAAAAACAGAAATCTTCTCAGGCAATTCTTTATTGATATGCAAAAGGCAAGCATCTGATGTCAATAACTTAATGCTGCATCTTGCCATGGTGCTTCTTATATCCTCGCAGATCATTATAATGCGCAACTTGCCCGTCAGACAGCACAGCTTTTGTCCTGATATGCGCAGCAAGATGGACAAACCTTAGCTGTGCCTGTACCTCTGCAAGTTCCGAAAGCTTGATCTGCACTGCTTTTTCATCGACCGAGCCACTGGCAAAGATGCGGTCAAGCTCCAGCTCTTGCTGTACATATTGTTTGCCAAGCGCCACGGCTTCATCGTGCATCTCTTTGTAAATAGCTCTGGTCTGTTTTTGCTGCTCTGCTGTAAGCTGCAACTGCTGCGCTAACTCCAGCACATGCTTCGGGCCCGGATAATGATTCAGCTCCGCAGCTTTGCCGTAGCCCATACCGTGGCCGTTTCGTAGCCCTTTGACCTGAGCCTGAGACAGCGCCTTGATGTCGCGTGTCTGCTCACCGCCGTACGGCGAGGTTGCTTGCCCCAGCGCCAGGGCCGGCAGCAACAAAATGGTGATTATACCCACTGTTTTTTTCATGCTTCATCCTTTCTCCTGGTAGGTTCGTCTGCATCCCAGCTCTTGCGGTTTTGCGACTGTCGCCATAAAACATAAATAGCAGGAATCACAATCAATGTCAGGATTGTAGATGACACCATGCCGCCAACCATGGGCGCTGCGATGCGCTTCATGACATCCGAGCCTGCGCCGGCGCCCCACATGATGGGCAGCAAGCCGAGCATGGTCGAAGCGACGGTCATTATTTTGGGACGCACACGGTCCACGGCTCCTGACATGACAGCGGCATTGAGGTCGTCAATTCCCGTCATCTGGCCGCGATCATGCCATTTCTGATACGCATGGTCAAGATAAATAATCATAACCACACCGGTTTCTGCTGCAACACCAGCAAGGGCAATGAAACCAACCGCAACCGCTACGCTGAAGTTATAGCCCAGCACAAACATCAGCCAGATGCCGCCAACCAGAGCAAAGGGCAGTGTCAGCATCACGATGGCGCTTTCGGCAATGTTTTTGAAATTCATGTAGAGCAGAACGAAAATAATGATCAGCGTCACCGGGATGACAAGCTGCATCTTCTTTTCCACCCGTTGCATGTACTCATACTGCCCGCTCCAGACCATGGTATAGCCAACAGGCAACTGAAACTGCTCATTCACCACTTTTTGGGCGTTGGCGACGTATGTGCCCACATCCACATTCCTGATATCAACATAAAGCCAGGCAGTGCGCCGGGCGTTTTCACTTTTGATTCCGGGTGGCCCTTTTTTCAGCTCGATATCAGCAACCTGGGTGATGGGAATTTGGGCGCCGCCCGGTGTGGCAACCAGCACACGCTTGAGAGCCGCCAGGTTATCCCGAAGCTCGCGGCTGTAGCGCACGTTTACCGGATAACGTTCCAGGCCTTCCACCGTCTGCGTCACGTTCATGCCGCCAATTGCGCTTTTGATGACATCCTGAATATCGCCGACGTTGAGGCCATAACGCATGGCCTCTTCCCGCTTGATTTTGAAGTCAAGATAATTGCCCCCAAACGTTTTCTCCGGATAGACGCTCAATGTGCCGGGCACCTGGCGGATGACCGCCGAGATCTCCTGCCCCAGCCCGGCGAGCACCTCCAGATCGTCGCCCATCAACTTGATGCCAACCGGGGTCTTGATTCCGGTCGACAACATGTCGATGCGTGTTATGATGGGCATGGTCCAGGCGTTGGTCAGACCGGGAAATTGAATCGCTGCATTGAGTTCGTCCACCAGCTTGTCGGGTGTCATGCCTGGCCGCCACTCGCTCTCTGGCTTGAGGGTAATCGTGGTTTCGATCATAGACAGCGGGGCCGGATCGGTCGCGGTTTCTGCCCGACCGATCTTGCCAAACACACGCTCGACTTCCGGGAATTTTGCGATGATCTTATCGGTCTGTTGCAGCAGTTCTTTGGCTTTGGTGACGCTGATGCCCGGATCCGTCGTCGGCATGTAGAGCAGGTCGCCTTCGTACAACGGCGGCATAAATTCAGAGCCGAGATTAACCAGAGGCAACAGGCTGATCAACAAGATGATAGCCGCCACAACTACAGTTGGCCATTTAAACCGAAGCACAAAATGAATCGCCGGACGGTAA
>CAZVSL010000132.1:0-12591 GCA_964629935.1 uncultured Calditrichaceae bacterium
AAACGCAGCCAGGCTTTTCAGAAATTAGAGCGCGCACGTATGAGCGATTATCAACATCCCCATCTGTCCGTGAGCCAATGGCTAAAGGAATTGCTCAAAGCAAAGTCGCCATGGCCGTACTTGAATTATGGCACCAGAACACCGTCAATTACACTTGACGCATACACCTATAGTGCGGATGAGAACCTCGCGGTCGATTATATTCTGCGTCTGATTGATGCGGTTTTTGCGCACCGCGAGAAGCTTAATAAACCCGCTAAAAAGGGAGAATAGAAAATGGCAAATGAAACCCAGCTTCTTGCTGAGAATAGAACCTATCGCACAACCCATCGCTTCATCCGTGAGCGCTGGGTCATAACCGGACAGCTCGAATTGTTATCACCGACACATTTTGGCAGCGGTGAGGTCGATCAGTTCACCAACATGCCGCTCATGCGGGATGAAGCCGACGGTATTACACCGTTTATTCCCGGAACCTCTATTGCCGGCGCGTTGCGAAACTACCTGCGCGAACGGGAATGCGGATACGGGCGACCGATGCCGGGTTTTCCCAAAAACCAACCGGAGCTAGGCTCCGGAACGAAGGCACAAGAAGAACGAGAAAGACAGCAAAAGGCTGAGCGCGAACTAATGGTCACTCGACTCTTCGGCGCGTTTCGGGGAGATGATGAAGGCATCCAAAGTCCGCTTGTTGTCTACGACGCTTATGGGAAAGCCTCTGACTTCGAGCTACGTGATGGTGTCACCATCGACCCGAATACACGGACTGCGGAAGACAAGAAAAAGTTCGATATCGAATTACTCTCAGCCGGATCGACATTTAATCTGCGTTTCGAGCTTGCGATCAGTGTGCCCCCAAAGCCGAAAGGTGCTAGTGATGATTGGGATAAAGAAATGGCTTTTCGCGACCACCGCATAGATCTTTTAATTGCCTTGGTCACAGCTCTGGATGGCTTAGCAAAAGGTGAAATCACGATTGGCGCTCGAAAACGACGAGGCTATGGTGAGTGCCATGTCAACAAGTGGACTATCCAGCGGTACGATTTGACAGAAAAATCCGGCATAGGTTTGCTAACCTGGCTCTTGAGCGAACGCGATCCCAAAGCCTGGTCATTTGATAAAATCAAATCGGCTCCTCCAGTCGCGAAGGAATCAATCGTTGAAGCAATTAATGCTTTTAAGATCTCACCAAAACCGATTTCGATAATCGAAAAAGATCGACGCCAACAAGTCACCCTTGAAGCCGAGTTCATACTCGATGGCTCACTGCTGATTCGCTCCGGTTTTGGGGAATCGCTTCATGGCCCGGATACCAGGCATCTGCATTCCAGGCGTGATGACAAGCGAGTGCCGGTGGTATCCGGCACGAGCTGGGCAGGTGTGCTGCGCCATCGTGCTGGTATGATTGCGCGGACGTTTGCAATCAGTGATACCAAAGCAGAAGAATTCATTCAAAACATTTTCGGATCCTCACCGGAAGAAGAAAAAAAGTCATCAGACAATGAGAAAAGCTATTTGCGTGCCAGCCGCCTGATTGTGAAAGAAACTGCCGTGCAGCAGCCGCAACGTGAGCCGCTGGTACAAACCCGTGTGAAAATCGACCGTTTCACAGGTGGCGCGTTTGAAACGGCGCTATTCAGTGAGGAGCCGCTGTGGGGAGTGGAAGATCGCGAAGAAAACGGACAATTGCAGGAAAAGGGCACGAGAATTAAACTTAATGTGACCTTACGCCCGCCCTCGCCGGAAGATCCACTGGATCCCAATCCACCCGCTGTAAAAGACGCCGAAATCGGCATGCTGCTTTTGCTATTGAAGGATTTGTGGACCGGCGATCTGCCTATCGGTGGAGAAGCCAGTATTGGTCGTGGGCGGCTCCGTGGCAAGAGCGTCACTCTCAAAGTACCGACATCTTCCGGTGAAAAAAACTGGCGCTTGGAGGCAAAGGGAGAATACGGTGTACTTATAAAAGAGGGCAAAGGCGAAGACTTAGAAAAATACGTCGACGCATTCAACAAGGAGATGGCCAAACAATGAAAAAACTGGACGAAATTGTCGAACGGCTTAATGATCCACCGCAGAGCGATAAAGAAGTAACCGGATGGATCGCCGGGAAAATGCAAGAAATGGCTAAGCATGCGCCACCAAACAAAGAGACTTTCTTGCTTGCCCATGCCGACGACGGCGTCATCTGGGGCAAACTGGTTGATGGCAAACTGGTTACCTCGAATGACCTCGACCGTGAAATTTCTCCGCCATTGCGTGGCGTGACTTTACAGCAAGCATTTCTTTTTCATGAAGCCTACGAAATCAGGCTATTTCGTGATGAGTTGGGCAAATGGCAGGCACGGAAAATCACAGATCCGCCACAGGAACAGCTTATCGAGGAGAGACAAATTCTTTGGGGTTACGAGGATCGTGATGATAGCGAATTTCCTATTCAACTTGATCATGGTTTTACACACGTACGGGAGAAGAAGCAGGAAGCCCTCGATCAGATTCTACCCACTACCATAACCAAAGATGATTTCAAAGCAGGAAAGCGTGCGCGGCTGAAGCTCCGTCATTTTCTCGAATGCGACGAAAACACCGGCGAAGCCCGCATCGGTTTGAGTCGGTTGGTCAACGTGGAGGTAGCAGATGCCGCTCAAGCATAGCAATCCCAGCAAACCGCGCATTGCCGGTGGCACGGCTTATGAAGGGCGAGCACCTTACAACTTCGTGCCGTTGCCGAACAAAATTGTGCCGGCACGCGCGCCGTTGAGCCACGATAAATATCACGCCGAGGGCTTGACAGGCTACCTCGACTGCGAGATGGAAACCTGCTCACCGGTTTACGTGCGTGGCATGATGACACGCGGGCAATATGAAGCTCTCAGCGGAAAAGACGAGTTGACGGTGGAAGAGAAACAACTGATCGCTCCCTTTTTCTCGAACAATGGCGCAAAGATCGAAGGCTACCCACGACCAGCAATCCCCGGCAGTACGCTGCGCGGCATGATTCGCACGATACTCGAGATTGTGGCGCATGGAAAAATTCGCTGGGTGGCAAACCGCCCAAGCTTTACATACCGTGCCGTAGCCGCATCCAGAGATGATCCGTTACGTGAGCCTTATAACGAGGCGTTGGGACGTTACGGCAGCCATGTTCGCGCCGGTTATCTCCAACAGAGCGGCGATAGGTGGTACATTCGCCCGGCAAAGACCCCACAGGAGATGGGCTGGCCCGAACGCAATGCCTATTTAAAGGTCCGCGAAAGGCAAATTGGCGGAGACAACATTCGGGATTATGTGCGTTTTGATAGTCCAAACTATACGCCCCAATGGCATGCAGTCAGCTTTGAAGTCGAGACGATCAAAGGTTCGGGAGCGCGCCGTTTCCCTGCATTCGCGAAAGTGACTCGGATTGGCCAACCAGTAGGCCGGTATAGTCATCGCGGGACGCTGGTTTGTTCCGGTAACATGAAGGAAACAGGAAAAGCCAGCGACAAACGCTCGCCGCGCCGCAACCACGCCCTGATTTTAGAACCTGCCGGTACGCGAACCGCGTTGCTCGAAATTCCACAAGAAGTGGTTCGCGACTATCTGAATGGACTGACGCCATTTCAGAAGGAAGACCTTGCCCGTTATTGGAGTAAAGAAGGCAAGGGTTGCCTTGAACACGGAGCACCCGTTTTTTATGTGGCAGAGGGCAATAAAGTGCTTTACTTCGGCCACAGTCCCTATTTCCGTGTGCCGGCTTTGGTGCCGGGAACAAACCGGACAGCGACGCCAGTCGATTTTGTACCCGGTGCAGCGAAGAAAAATGCACAGCCGGATTTGGCCGAGGCCCTTTTCGGATGGGTCGAAGAAGAAGATGGACCGGAAAAGCAATGCGCCGGGCGAGTCTTTTTCACCGATGCTGCTTTTACCGGCGCAAAAAACGGTGTCTGGCATGCGACTGAACCCATTGCGCCGAAAACGCTTTCCTCGCCCAAACCGACAACCTTCCAGCACTATTTCGTGCAGGATCGTAGCAAGGACCACGATCCCGACCGCAAATCCGCACTGGCGAACTTTACGACACCGCCGGATGAAACCGAAATTCGCGGCTTCAAAGGCTACTGGCACCGTGGCGACAATCCGGATATTCTGGCAATGCCGAGGGAGCGTGACAAGGAATCCCAACTTACTCGCATTATCCCTGTCAAGCCTGGCGTGCGTTTCCGTTTTCGGGTCTATTTCGAGAACTTACGTGCTGAAGAACTCGGGGCCCTGTGGTGGGCGCTGGCGCTGCCCAACGAATCAGGTAAAGTCTTGCGTCACAAACTGGGGATGGGCAAACCTCTGGGCATGGGGGCAGTTGCCATATCTCCGCGTTTGTATCTTTCAGACCGTCACAGGCGCTATCAGTCCCTATTCAAAGGCGATACCTGGGAAGAAGCTGTGCATACTGAAGACGTGCAGCCATACTTGCAGGCATTCGAAGAGCACGTCATCGCTGAGCTTGGTTTGCCAACCAACCCGACCCGGCTGACCAATTTGGAGCGCGTACGCATGTTGCTGGCCTTGTTGAGCTGGCCGGGCCCGGCGCAAGCGTTGACGCGCTATATGGAAATCGAGCATCCCAAGTTTGGCAATGAGTTTAAAGAACGCCCGGTCTTGCCTGATCCGCTCGGAGTGGAGAAAAAATCGGCAGAAATTCAACCGCGCGAAAAACTCGCGGAGCCTGCACCACGGGTGAAGCCTGTTGAAGTGCCAACGGGTTTCAAACGAGGCATGGTTGCATTCTATGGCCTCGGTCCGTTCAAAGACTATGGTTTTATCGAACCGGAGGAGGGCGATCAACTTGTCTTTGTTCATGCCAGCCATATTGCACCGGACTCTGCGGAGCTCAAAAATGACAGCCGAGTCCAGTATACAGTCATCGATGGTTTGCGTTGGCCCGAAGCGCGCAATGTGCGGGTTATCGAAGACGAACATAGCACCGAGGGAACGGAATAAATAATGGAAGCCACCAAAACCATTGAACAAACCGGCGTACTGGCCATTCGCTTGCTCAATTTCATGGCTTTTGAGGATACCGATTGGATCGAGCTCAAGCCGATTACGTTGTTATTCGGGCGCAACTCCAGCGGCAAGAGCGCCATCATTCGCGCTTTGCGGTTGTTGAAACAGAGCCTGCAGGCGGACAGCGAAAGCGGGCCGCTCCTTTTTCGATCCCGAACGGGTTTGGATCAAGGGACTTTCAAAAATACCGTGCATTTGATGAATGGAAAGGAAGAACGCTATATCGTGTTCAGCTTTCGCTGCGGATTGGCTGGTAAACAGAGTGAATACGAAGTCCAATGGCTCAAGCAAGAAATCAACGAGCTTCGTAAAAAGCAGGGATTAGAGCCGGTGCCCTATGATCTCACAGCCGAATGGCCGAATTGGCTGGATGTGCACATCGGTTTTGCGGATATTGGCTCCACCGCTGCCAAAAGCAACCAGGAAAAAGTCATCCCTGCGTTGTTACGCATCGAGTCTCCGTGGCGCCTTGTGAAAGACCAAACACACCCGACGATAGTGTTTGCGATCGAGAAACTGGAGGAGTCTCCGGCGGATGCACTCGGTTTTGGCTGGCATTTTTGGAGTGATGTTATCCGTCGTGGAAAAGATCCGTGGCCAGATTTTCAGATCGTGCAAGACGAATCCGGCTTCTGGCCGATGCCGATAGAGGAAATTGAATCCATGCCTGATGGCAAACGCGTCAACAGCATCTTGGCCGCATTTCGAGAGGGAATAGAGGTTTTTCTCAAAAATATCGAATACCTCGGCCCATTGCGACCGGAGCCACGGCGGATTTATGCCTTGACCCACCCCATGGTAAAAGAATGGCGTAGGAGCGGACTTGGCGGACTTGCAGATTTTCTTTCCGAAGTAAAAATCGAACGGAAAGATACTTTGGATGAATGGATTAACGAACTTTGTTTGGGGCAGAGTATCGAAGAACCTTATGTGTTGAAATCCAAGGAGGTCCCTGAAGAGTTGGAAATACTTGCACGTTTTGCTATTAAAGAAAAAAGTTCAGGTGATATTGGCCCACTTATAGTAAACCTTGCTGACCTCGGGTCCGGCGTTGCCCAGGTTTTACCTGTGCTATTATTAAGTCTGTATTCTAGAGAGAAAAGATTAATAATTGTGGAACAACCAGAATTACATCTACATCCAAGCGCACAGACAAAACTGGCGGATTTGTTTGTAGAAAGCTTATTTGAGCCTCTTTCAAAGGATGAAAGGCAACGAGAGCAAATTGCACGTGAACCTCGCGATGTCCGCTTCCTCATTGAAACACACAGCGAGCATGTTTTTCTCAGATTGCGAAGATGGATTGCGCAGAGCTCAGCACTGGATGGAGATTTGCTGAAGAATGGGTTGTCATTGGCACTAGAAAAATTGGCTGTGTATTTTGTACACAGGGAAAACAGCGTTAGCGAAGCACATACTATTAAAATTGCCCGCAATGGAGACTTAAAGAACAAACCCGAAGGTTTTCAAGATTTTTTTGCTGATGATATGCACGAATCGGTTAAGCTCGCGAAAGAACGGCTAAAAGTAGAAGAATAGGCTATTCATCTTTTAAGGGAATCTATTTCTTATGCGCGTTGCAATTGATCCAGATTTATTTGCTGCTGCTATAGCAGATCGTTCTAATGAACAGGCATTAATCGAGTTTATTTATGCCAAGAGGGATATATATGAATATATTGTTGACAAGCCAAAAAAGTTACTTGAGCAAGAATACGCTGACTTGGCCAACAATGCACCTGACCAAAAAGCAATTGCGATACAGTTGCTTATGGACGTATTCATTTGGAATCGCGAAAGGGTGCGGCATTATCCTGCTGAAATTAGTAATTCGAATTTCCAAGCTCTTTTGAAAAATCTGCTTCTTAAATGTAATGACCAGAATCCAATCGATATAATTGAGCTTACCCTCTTAGGCATTGCATTGGCGGCATCGAGGCGCGAACTCAAAATCTTGCTTTGCGCGCCACCAGGAATCAGATCGCGAAAGCTATTTGAACCTGACTTTTGTTCGGGGGTCTGCAAGCACCTCAAGAACAAACTTAGAGTTATACGAGCCGATGAGCAAACAATAAAATACGATGGCTTAGAAGCTAAACCACAGAAGAGCGATCGAGATCGATTATATGAAAAAATGGCTGCCGGTATTATTGGAGAATTCTATCAATGTCCACATTTTTATCTGCACACGCCCTCCGAAGTTGCAAAGCGACTTGCCGGTGCTCCTGGAGACAAACCTGACATTGATATTTATGGATATGACCATTCTTGTAATCCGGTGAAAATATGGATAGGAGAATGCAAGTATTATCGTGATCAAACTGATTGTTCTGTTGAATCTGGCAAACTAAGGCAACTCATGAAACGAATTCCGGTTGTACAAGAACATGAAAAAAGCAAAAATGAAAGGCCGGTAACCGTAAGCAGCTTCGTCATAAGTAATGGTAGGAAAATGGAGCCTAACGCGTGGAAATTAGCTTCTGAGATTATGCAAAAAGGACATGCCTTCAAATTTATCAGCACGCGTATGAATAATGAAAGCCCGAGACATAAAAACCGAGAAGATATTAAGATCGTTGAAGTCGAGGAATATGAGCCTGAATTGGAAGGCTCCAATTGGAAAGGTCGGTTGATTCGGAGATTTTCGACAGACAGATATTAGAAGGTAGGTTTTTCAAATTACAATTTCAATTCATAGAGAGAGAACGTCCTTATGTATATTCCACAACACAACAACCCATCCCCCGACCGCACTGCCAGCGCGCCGTACAACTTTGTACCGTTGCCGGAAATCGTCGTAAAGGCGGTGGAGAAAGCCGATGATCTGCCGAATCAGGATCGTTTTCACAGTGACCGCCATACAGGCTATTTCGATGTCACACTTACAGCCAAGTCGCCGCTGTATGTGCGTGCCATGTTAACACGTGAAGAATACGAGCGCCAAAACGATCCGGCGGAAGAGAAAAAGCCCTTCCGCGACCGCGTAAAAAACAAGGCGAGTTTCTTTTCTACAAAACCATCCGGCGAACCTGTCATCCCCGGCAGCAGCTTGCGCGGGATGCTGCGGAATCTGTTGGAAATAATGAGCTATGGGAAAATTACGGATGTGATGGCATCGCCAAAGATTTTTTTTCGTGCGGTGGCAGCAGCCAAAGATGATCCTCTCGCTGGTCCATACCGTGAAGTGCTGGGTAAGTTTGGCAGAAATGTAAGAGCTGGATATTTATCAAAAAGAGGCGACGGTTTGTATATTCAGCCAGCGATGCATCCCAAAGACTTGAATTTACCGGAGCGATCATCCTATCTTTCAGTTAAGGAGAAGTATATTCCAGTTGATGCTATTCCCGGATTGATTAGACTCAACTCGGAAAACTACAAACCGCAGTACTACAAAGTAAGTTTCGAAGCAGAAAAGCGCCAAGGTAAATTCGGACCTTATGTTGCTGTTACAAAAATAGGAACCCATGACAATGGCTATTCCCATCGCGGTACTCTGGTATGCACAGGAAACATGCTTGAAACCGATGGTGGTCGGCCAGATGAGACTGGCAAAACGAATAAATCACCGCGAGTGAAATTCGCAATTGTTTTGCCAACGAAGCAGAACGCACAGCTTGTTAGGATTAATTCAAAAGCCATTGAGGATTATCTCGACGCACTCACCGAATTTCAAAAGGAAGAACCTTTCGACAAACAATTGGGGATGCTACAAGACGGAAGACCGATCTTTTATGTCGATAGTGACGGTGATGAGATTTATTACTTCGGACATTGCCCCAATTTCAGAATACCTGCGATGAACGAAGATGAAAAACGCGCCGCAACTCCCAATGATTTTGTGCCAGGTTATTGCAAAGACATGAAGACCCTCGACTTCGCCGAAGCCATTTTCGGTCATACCAAAGGTCCAAAAAGTGGTGCAAAGCAAGGAGAGAAAGCTTATGCTTATGCCAGCCGTGTATTCGTCACCGATGCAAAATGTGACGAGAAGGCGCCCTGGCTGCAGACCAGTCCAATCGTGCCACGAGTTCTCGCCTCTCCTAAACCAACGGCATTTCAGCATTACTTGGTGCAACAAAACCCCAACAGCCTATCTCAACTCTATCATTACGGCAGCCAAACTGCGCAGCGCACGGTCATCCGGGGCTTCAAATACTATTGGAGACAGGGCAAAAAGAAAGCACTGACAGAATCGGAATGGAAGGAGACGATTGAGGAAAGGGATGCTGACGCCCTGAAGAAACTTCGCGATAAACCTAAAGAAGAGACACAACACACCCAATTCAAGCCTGTCAAGCCGGGTACCCGCTTCACATTTCGAATCTACTTCGAGAATCTCTCCGATGTCGAACTCGGTGCGCTCTGCTGGACACTCCAGCCATTCGGAGACGCAAGCAAGGAATATTGCCATAGCCTCGGCATGGGTAAACCTCTGGGGATGGGAGCCGCACAGTTGGCAGCCACACTTCATTTAACGACTCGGGCCAAACGCTATGAAAAGTTGTTTAATGAATCCGGTGCATGGCACACCGGCGAAAGGAATGCGGCCGTCTCTCTCTCAAAGCGCGAACAATTGCAAAAACTGATTCAACCATTCGAGCAGAAGTTACTAAACGAGCTCAAACCTGATCGGGATTGCAAACATTTTTTTGAGCTGCGCCGCATCGGCATGTTGATGAAAATGTTGGAATGGCCTGGCTTTCGCCCGGTATCACTGGAATCAAATGGCGGACTCACTATAACCGAGGATGGCAAACGGCGCCCCAACACGCGGTACATGACAATTCGTCGGCCGGTCGGCGGAAATCAATTTGAAAATGAATATAAACAACGTCCAGTCTTGCCAGACCCCTCCGCCTTTGGTGAGCTGACTGGCGAGGCCGTGCCAACCGCTGAACTGAAGTTCGATCCAAGCCCTACAGACTTTTCACGGGAAAGCCGCACCCGTGAGCAGAGAGAATCCCGGCCTTCTCCCCGGTACAAAGCACCACGTCAGGAAACAGAAAAAAAGCCGTTAGAATTGACTCCTGAAGCAAGGGCTATGCAAAAGTCTGTAGAAAAACAACGCCAATTAGAGCAGGCAGCGGCACAAAGTGCCTACAGAAATAGTGAGGTTGAGAAGAAGGCAAAAGTCATCAAAAATCCGGATGGAACATTGAGTGTTGTTCTGCCAAAGTTGAAAGACAAAGCATTTCCGCTCAAGCCTAAGCGGCAGTTCAGCCAAGCAAAGGTTGGCACGAAAATCCGTGTGCGTGTTGTAGTCGATAAAAAAAACATGGTCATTCGTGTTGAAGAACTTTAAATTGAATTGAATCTCAGAATTTGTTTTCTTCCCTTCCTTGAATAACAAAGAATGAGTAACCCCATGCCCCTCCCCCAAATCGCGCAAGAAGCTATAAAGCTCATCCAGCAAAATACCGCCGCCATCGCTATCTCATCGGATTTTGTGACGCTGGGTACGGCTGCGGCCAATATCGCCGTGCAGGCATTGAAAACTGGCAAACGGCTGGTCACGTTTCTCATCACACGGAAACAAACAGACAAGCCTGTCGAAGCACAACCGAAAGCAAATGGCAAAAAACACATCGCCATCCTCGTCGATATCAACCGCCGCATGCTGCAGGATGTCGCCGGCTATCTCGAACGGCGGGGCATCGAAGCCGATTTCGTTCTGGTTACCAATGATGAAGACTACGGCCCGGAGCCAAAATTTCTCGATCCGCAAAGACCGGAAGAGTGGACCGAGATGGTGCGCGAGTTCAGCCAGGCGATGAATAAAGTCAAACACGAAATCGGCGGCGCGCACGCACATTTCTTCATCTCCGCTCCCATGCCGGTGGCGTTCGGCATCGGCAGCGTCTGGGGCACCGTGGATACAGCAACTGTGTATCACTGGCAAGACAATGACTATCATCCCGTGATGCAGATTTCACGTAATTTGCGTTAGCAACTCAATGAAAGGAGGGTATGCTGTTTGGTACATGGTAAAACAGGGAGAGGTCGCGATCTTCATGTTGTAATTTCATACGACCGCTTGCCGGCAACGATTATTACCGTTTATGAACCCAGGCCGCCGAGATGGCGAACACCCCGGAAACGCGGAGGCACGACATGAAATGTCCAATGCAAGGTTGTCCTGGCGAAATGACAGCAAAAGAGATTACGCATACATTCGTTCGCCGGGGTCATCCCTTCGTCGTTGAAGGAATTCCTGCCCATGTTTGTCCGATTTGCGGTTACACAGTATTAGACATCGAAGTGCTCGATATGTTGCTGGCGTTCAATCCGGAATCCGATCAGGCAACACGCCACGCACCAGTCTTTCGGTTGCATGCTGTTGCTTCATAAGCGGGAACCACCCCTGAACCTCGAAGAGGAAATCGCTGGACTTGACTTTCTGTTGCAGCAGGTCGAAAGGGCTGTGGAATCGCCCCTTTATCCCAAATACGGCAAGCATGAAGTCGGCGTGCACCTTCACTGCGATTGTAAAGATTGGTTAAAGAAACGCAAGACATCTGCCAAGTAAATAGGCGCCGGGCTCAGTCTCGCAAGGATTGGTAACGCCGTAGATTCGAGTTCATTAATGTGGCTGGCTGACATTCTCGCCATCGTCCACTCAACCTGGAGCTGAATTTAAACAAGTTGTCCTTGAAAGGGCCAACCCATGAAAACCTTCATAACCCATTCCTCCAAAGACAAATGGTTCGCCGACCGACTCGTCGGGCTGCTGCAGGAGCTGGGCGCTGATGTGTGGTATGACAAAATCGATCTCTATCTGGGGGATAATTTCATGGACAAGATCTACGCAGGGCTGGAAGAGAGCAGCCACCTGGTGGTGATTCTGTCGGAAAACTCTATAAACTCGAACTGGGTCAAGGAGGAGCTGCAGACCTTCTACCAGGACTTTGTCCAGGGCGGCAAGGCCAGGGTGTATCCGATTCTGCTCGAAGATGTGTGGCAGCGCGCGCCGAAATTTCTGCACAAGTATCTCTATGCCGACTTCCGCGACTCCGGCGACGAGTCTCTGAACCCGTCAGGGGTGGCAGCGGTGGAGAAAGAGTTCCGCGGGCTGCCGGTGTTTGAGGGCGCGATTCTGAAATGCTACAAGGCGCCGGAAGGCCACCGGCTGCTGGTGTCGCTGCCGCAAGGCAAGAGCAAAGCAGAAATCAACGAGATCGCGCGGGCGGAGCTGGCTTCGCTGCGACCGGCGCTGGCCGGGGCGCAGGTGACCATCACCGGCCGCACCACCTATACCCTGGCGCTGATGATCGGCGCGCACCTGGGCAATATTTGTAAATCCCTGCGCGCCTTCGACCCCAAGGGTGAGGCAGAGCAATACGTGCCGATTTTTCTGCCAAGCTGAGATTGAAAAAGAGCCAGGAACGTCAGACAAGCCCGCCAGACGATCAATCGTCCGCCTCAGTTGGACAACGACGCTAAAGCGCCCTGATTTCTCCAGCATCATTCATGATGCTTCCACAACTGAGCCTGACGGACACGAGATGCTGAGGCGTCATCTTCCCGGGTGGCCGCATAAATGAACGG
>CAZVSL010000133.1:0-4674 GCA_964629935.1 uncultured Calditrichaceae bacterium
CATAGCTTTAAGTCGATACTCAATTGCGGATATAGCCGTTTCCACAACCGAAGCTGGTGAGAAAAATTGGTACAGCAGCATGCAATTGCCAATTGCATGCTGCGCATTTATGGTACAGTGCCCTGTATGTTAAAAAAACTTCACAGCGGGGAATAGATTTGCACGCCTGCCTTGTTGCCACTGATCGAACACATTTTTGATCAAACACTTTTTTCTCAGTCGATCCTCGCGATGCATTCTCCAGCAAACAAGCCTTTCGTTGTAAGCAATTCTCTCCTTAAATCGTGGGTACGTCATCCAGGCACCTGCCTCCTATTCTCAGCTCAAATCAGAGGTGTTATGTATGAATGTGTTATTAGTAAGTCCCTACCGTGGCAAGACCTACGAATCCGTTGGCATCCGCGTTCCGCCACTTGGCTTGCTTTATGTCGCTGGCGCGTTGCGGCAAGCAGGTCATGACGTCAAGCTCGATCTGTCGGAGGACGCTGCAAGTCAAGGCCAGATCGATTTTTCCGACGCAGACATTGTCGGCGTCACCAGCACCACGTCACAATTCAAAAAAGCCCTGACCATTGCACGAGCCGCCCGGGCAGCGGGAAAGACCGTTATCATGGGAGGGCCGCATCCGACAAGTTCGTCGGAGGAGACGTTACGCTCAGGATCCGTGGATTACATCGTACGCAGCGAGGGCGAAGCAACTTCAGTCGAGCTGTTGCAGGCGATGCAGGAAACAAACGGCAAGTTCGATCCTTCCCGAATAGCAGGCGTGTCCTGGTACCACAAAGAAAGCGACACGGTTGTCAACAATCCGCCGCGACCTTTCATTCGGGAGCTGGACGCCCTGCCCTATCCCGCACGCGATCTCGGCGGAGATGTCTTTGGTTATCGCAACAAAGGCATCGACGGCCATATCTCGCCCACCATGATCACCACCAGAGGGTGCCCCTACGGCTGCCGGTTCTGTGATGTCCATGTTCTGGCCGGCAAGCAATGGCGCGCCCGTTCTCCGCAGTCCGTGGTCGATGAAATCGAACATCTCGTGACAGAATACGGTGCTCAGGATATCCGCATCATGGATGACATCATCAATCACGATAACACCGCGTTGCACCGGCTCATGGATGCAATCATCGAACGCAAGCTAGGCACCAGCTTTTGGGTGATGGGACGTGCAGACATGCTCCTGCGCGACCCCTCGACAGCAGACAAAATGGCCCGCGCCGGTGTGCGCACCATGTTCATGGGCATCGAAACGCCGAGCAAGCGCATCCTGAAGACCTACCACAAAGGCGGCAAAGCCTCCGCAGATACCAGCGCCCGCGCGGTGGACCTCTTGCGCCAGCACAACATTGAAACCTTTGGCGGTTTCATCATCGGTGAGCCCTCTGAAAGCGAAGATGAAATCAAGACCACAATCGAGTACGCTCGTTTCATCAACCCCGCCACCGCACAGTTTTCCATTCTGACGCCCTATCCCGGTACCGACGTCTGGAACCAGCTCAAAGACCGGCTCATCGTCCATGACTGGGATAAATTTGACGGACTGCACGCCGTGTTCAACGGAGAACATTTGACCGCGGCGGAAATGGAGTCGTGGTGTCGAAAAGCCTACCTCAAATTCTATCTCAGACCAAAACGGCTCGCCGGACAGCTTGGTGCGGCCGTGCGCGGCGGTAAATCCACAGGCCCGAGGCTCAAAACCGTATCGAAAATTTTCACGCTGCTCAGGACAATTTACCCCAAAGAAGAAGACGTAATTTGTTAGATGTAACTGGCATAAATTGAAAGGAGCTATGTGATGGGCAGACTATCAGATAAGGCGATTGTTGGCTCAGCCAATCTCGCCTGGAAAACGTTTCAAGCTGTGAACAAAAGGATTCCGGAAGGAAAGCCCTTCCATCCGGACTGGGCGCCAGGGCCGCTGCAGAAGAGCTACGAACGCTCCATGCCCCCTCTCGGTTTTCCTCGTGTAACCGATTCGTTGTGTCCGGATTGCGTCAAAGAAGTGAGAAGCGCAATTATCGCAGGCAGGCGCGACCTCAACGAGTTGACGGACGGTCATCCCGGCGAGATCAAGGCACAATTACTCGAAGAAGATGGCCGAATCATGGTACGCAAAACCTGTGGGACCCACGGCGCCTACGAAGACCTGATTTCCATCGATGCCAAATTCACACAACTTGTGGAACAACGCTACTACGGCCGCGACTATCGTACCGCCGGGGATGCGCACATCCACCGCCACGGCACATCGAGCATCAAGTACGGTCGGGGCGCGGTGCTGACCATCGATTTGACCAACCGCTGCAACATGATGTGCAATCCCTGTTTTATGGATGCCAATCAGGTGGGCTATGTTCACGAGCTCACCTGGGATGATGTAAAACGCATCCTGGATGATTCGATTTCATTCAAGCCGCGACGCCAGATGTCGGTGCAATACTCCGGCGGCGAACCGACCGTCTCACCCCTGTTTCTGGACGCCTGCCGTTACGCCAAGGAGATCGGATACTATTCGGTTCAGGCAGCAACCAATGGCCTGCGCTTCGCACTGGAACCGGAGTTTGCTTATCAGGCTAAAGAGGCCGGCCTCGATATGGCCTACTTTCAATTCGATGGCACAACTAACGAGGCGAACAGCCATCGCCACATCTCCAACTTGTTCGATGCCAAACTGCTGGCGATCGAAAACCTGAGCAAAGCTGGCATCGATATCACGCCGGTGACGACCGTAGTCAATACAATTAACGATGATCAGGTGGGACCGCTGCTGCAATTTCTGATCGACAATTCAGACCGTATGGGTGCGATATCGTTTCAGCCGGTCTCGTTCACAGGACGTGATGAGGACATCACCGACGAACGCCGCCGCCAGCAGCGCTATACCATTTCGCACCTTGCCCACGACCTGGCGCGCTGGTCCGACGGCAAAATCGATCCGCATCGCGATTGGTTTCCGTTGGGTGCTGCCGGAGCTTTCACAATTCTCGCGGATTACCTGCGTGGGCCTGATGTAGACTTCGGAGGGATCTGCTGCTCTTGCCACCCGAACTGTGGCGCCAGCGTCTACCTGCTGGTCAACAAGAAAACCAAAGCATGGGCCCCAATCACGAGGTTCTTCGACATCGACAGCTTTGTCAAAGACATCAATGTCATGACCGACACTGCCCGCCATCCAAATTGGGTAAAAGCGCAGGCAGCGATGTCATTGGTTCGCAACTTCAAGCCGGAGCAAGCGCCCGAAGGCTTCACCATCAACGAGCTGACCAGGCTGATCAATAGCAAGCTGGGCGGCTCCCTGACTGACGGCGTCCGTCCCAAAGAACAAGACTGGAAGTTCCTCTGGGTCGGCGGCATGTGGTTCCAGTACCTGTGGACATACGATTTCCGCCGCACGGAAATGTGCGTGATACCGTACGCCACGCAAGAAGGTGAAATCTCGTTTTGCGCTTATAACACCGGTATCGGCTGGCGCCAGATCATCGAAAACATGCACATGACTGCGACCACGGCTGAGTGGTTCAAGAGCAAAGGCCGCCACAAGATCTACGCCGGCGACCGGCCCATGCCATTGCCGGAAGTGAAGCACAATGTCAAATTGCGAGTTATCAAAAACAACGGCAACGAAAATGGCAATGGCGAATCATGTGGGCCAAACTGCGGCTGTTCATCCAATCTGGAAGATCACGTGCGCAATCTGGTGAAAGCGCCAGGTGAGAAGTCTGCGGTTTGATGATTTGACACTTCCCCTTTATCCATCCGATGGCTTGGGGCCATCGGATGGATCGGATGGATTCTCAGCAGCCTCCGGCCAATCTCCACTAAAGAATGTCTCCACCGCCGACAAGACAAATTCGGGATTATCCGAGAGCGCCCCTTTTCCCGCTTCCGGCACCAACAACAAGCGGCCGTGCGGCACGGCTCCGGCCCATTGACGTTGGGCCGGTATCGCCAGCGAGTCTTCCACGCCATACACCACAAGAAGCGGCGCGGATACGTCCTCGAGGCCGCTGGTAAAGTCCCATCTGCCAAAGCTTCTTGGCGCCAACTGAGCGGTATAGCGATAGTAATAACGCACAGCTTCAGGCGATGCCTTGCAGGTTGTGCCTTTGTAGTTCACGGTATCTCCGCCTGCAATTGCCAGTTTTCTGGTGACCTCTTCATACTCGCGACACGCAGCGACAGGATCGGAGGCGGTTCCATTGAGAAGCGCGTGCAACAGTTCGGCTGCACGATTTGACAAGGCGGTATCGGATGACGCTGGTAATGTGGCAGCCTTTGCTAGTTTGACTGCCTCTGCCCATGCCGGCCCGGTAGCACCGTGAAACACCAACCGCTTTAGACGGTGCGGGTATTTCATCGCATATTGCGCCACCAAGACGGCGCCGAATGAATGTGCAATCACGTTCATTTGCGCCAAACGAAAATGTTTGCGCACGGCCTCGAGGTCTCCAACAAAATATCGCGCACGCAATTTTGTGGTATCGGCTGGCAGCTCTGAGCGTCCGCCGCCTCGTTGGTCATAAAATATCAGAACATCATTTTCGGCCAGTGGCTTCACGGCAGGCAAAATCGAATGCATGCCCGCACCCGGCCCGCCGTGGACCACAACAACGGTGTCCTGCCCTGCCCCCATTACACGATAGTACAGCAGCGCGCCTTCTGCCCCGGTCA
>CAZVSL010000133.1:4684-12539 GCA_964629935.1 uncultured Calditrichaceae bacterium
AAATAACCTTCGGTTATGCGGGATGATCGTTGAGAATCACACCCGGGAAAAAGAACCAGAACTGTTATAATTACAACAACAAATCTTGCAATCAAAATGAACTTCATTTTCCCTCCTTATTTAGCGCCTATAGCGTGGAGCGAACCTCCCCGTTCGCTCGGCCACGGCTCGGCCAGGCAGCTTGTCGGCTGCGGACTTGCCCTCATGATTAACATTTCTCACTTCAAAAACTTCCGCGTATTTGAGTTACAACAAACTTGACATATCATTCTGGAAGAAACTCTTAATTTTAAAAATTGTGTTTGAACGGCTCATAATTTGCTCATTTGACGATCCCGAAAGGTTTCCGCATCAAGCCCAACATCACCGATACGAATGGCGTCCACATCATCCAGGCTGCCGCGTGGCGTACGCAAAGTCACGGTACGCGCCTCACGGTCAAACGCTTCCACCAGGCCGAGGCCCAGTACAAAGCCGTTTTTATCTTCCAGCGCCACGATTCTGTCACGCTCGAACTGCACCTTTGGCAGCACCGCAAAATTTCGCCACGGCACCACCAGGGTGCCGGCGCTTTCGAAATAATTGCGGAAACGCTCCGACCGGTGCGCCTGGCGGGCTGTTAGTCCACGCTGTTGAGCCTGATCAGATGGAGCCAGCTCGATGAGACGACATCGTTTGCTCCGCCGTAGCGCTGCCAGCAGCGGCCGCAGCTCACTGTTTCCATGCAAAACAATCACGGTTTCCGGCTGCAACAGATCGATCTTCGCCAGCTTGAGATAGAGTCCGCCCTGACCGGGATCGACGAGTCCGGTGGTGTCGTAGAGAATGACCTCAGCTCCGGCCTGCTTCGCAGCCTGCACCAACCTGCCAGCGCCGACGATGATAGGCAGCATATGGCCAACGGGCGAAACCGCACCAACAAACTGCTGCCAGTGTTGTCCGTTCGGCGGATACGACGGCTCGCCGGCTTTTGCCAGGGCTACGGTCATAGTGGTCGGCGGGCCGAGTTTGCTCTGGCCCGGGTCGCCATCCAGCACTGCCGCCTTGCGTCCGGCCTGAGTCAGACGCATATAGAGATAGCGCGTCAAGGTACTCTTGCCTGCATCCGGGGCGCCGAGGATGAGCACCGGGCCGCGTAGCGACCTGGCGTCAATGTTCTCCCACGCCGGAAGAATGTCTATATTTGATATGTCCATTTGTTAACTTGCTTAAATCTCACCGATGTGGTTGAATTGCTTCAGCCCCCCGAACGGGGCGTAATGTAACAGCGAAGGGCGAAGCCCTGGTAACCGAAACAAGCCACCGGTCTCAAGCCCCAAAGGGGCGAAATAAAATACACCCGACAAAACACAACGCCATCAATCCCAAACATACCGTTCATCATATTCGATGTTGTATTTCTGGCTGAACAATTCCTTCTCGATTTCAGGCTTTATGAATGGTCGGCGATCTCTGGTGCTCCAAATGAAGTGGATTGGGATGCAGGCGAGACTCTGTGGCATGATGGGCTCCTTTTGAATAGTCAAGCAATCTATGACGCCCTTTCAGGGCTTTATTACGGGATGTTTGAATCACCAAGACCAGGGCGTTGCCCTTCGCTGTTACATTACGCCCCATTCGGGGCTAATGTGAAAGCAACCGCATCGATTTGCGGCGGAAGGCAACCGCATTGAACAGTCAAGCAATCTATGACGCCCTTTCAGGGCTTATTACGGGATGTTTGAATCATCAATACCAAGGCGTTGCCCTTCGCTGTTACATTACGCCTCATTCGGGGCTAATGTGAAGGCAACCGCATCGAGTTAGACAGTGAGCCCCCTTAAAATCGACGAGTGCTGTGCTGTCGTTTTTAGCAACGCCCGTGTATCCGCTTGACGGGCATGCCCCAGCCAACTAAAAATACGCTGCTGCATGTTCACAGGCGGGTTTTGTTGCCATTTGCGCATCCGCCTTTGGAACGCACGGACGTTGGCGCCGGGCAGTTTCCGGTTAGCAAGGAATACCACCTGTCCCAGGAAACGTCTACCCGTTTTTGTCGGATAGAGATCACAATGATTCAAATTGAGTTTCAAGCGATAGTTTTGCAGAAATGCGATCATTTGCTCAAGCCAGTTCCACAGAATTGCTTTTGTATTTGCGAAAAGTGCGAAATCATCCACATAGCGCAAATATGCTTTGCACATCAGAACTTCCTTAACGAAATGGTCAAACGGGCTCAGAAATATGTTGGCGAAAATCTGACTGGTGAGATTCCCGATAGGCAGCCCTTTCCTGCGCTCTAACGGCGTAAAGAGATCGTCGCCGTCGAAATAGTCAATGACTTCAACCTGTGGGTTGCTATGGTCTACGACCGTATCCATCAACCATAACGTCTCCCGGTCGGCAACAACGCGCCGAAACCGCTTCTTGAGAATCTTATGGTCAAGGCTCGGGAAGTATTTCTTGACATCGCATTTCAGCACATATTTGTAGTGGCGCAAAAAACACTGGTAGCGCTGAATGGCCTTGTGCGTGCCTTTGCCGATCCGGTTCGCATAAGTGTCGTGAATAAGGCACCGCTCCAAAACTGGCTGCACGATGTTCATCAACGCATGATGCACAACCCGGTCTCTGAATGGCGCGGCGCTGATCATACGCGGTTTGGGATCGTAAATATGAAAAGTATTGTACGAGCCCGGGACATAAATTCTGTTTGACAGCTCGTCCCGCAGTTGCCATAGATTTTCTTCGAGATTCATAAAGAAATCCATGACATTCGGCTGCTCACGTTTGCCTTTTGCAGCCTTTTGGGCGGCAACATAGAGATTTTCAAAGGCGATGATCTCGGGAAAAAGATTCTTTGCGGTTTTCATTTTCGATCAGTTCTCATGGTTTTCACAAACAGGTGGGAAAATAAAACAGGCTGCTATTTCGTTTACAAAGCTTGGCACTACTAAAGCAGCCTGTCTGTATCACTATTCGGGCTGATTCTGCAGAGCAGAACATGGCCCCGGAGAATGAGCCGCATGTCATGCCCACACACAGTCCGGTGCTCCGTAAAGCCGCCGGCATCAGGTTGGACACTGGGCGTGATTGGGGAACGGACGACGCGAAAACCGATATTGTTGTTCCTGTTATCGGGATTGTTCCTGTTGCGATCCGCGCAGGTGAGATTCTCCTGATTGTTGTTCCAGGAGCCGCTGCGCAGAGAACGGTGTCCGTTTGGCTCATTTCCGTCAAAAGCAAACCCTGACAGGATTGAAGTAGAGTCAACCACTGCCTGGCTTCTTGATCCAGCCACCGAGCAGCTTTCCTAACTCAACAAGCTGCTTGCTGCCATATTCATACGACTTTAAGTTGATGAAACGCATTTCATAACTGAGCCGGAAAAGCAGCCGTAGTTTCACCAGGGACTCATCCGCTCTCCTGAGCAGTGGCAGCTTATCCTTACGCACGTTGGCAACCGAGGTCAATTCGACAAATTCAAGCACCGCATTTTCCAGCTTCGCAGCCACGCTGAAACGGTAGCTCTTCGGAAACTTGCCGGTGTGCTGCAAGAGCCACTTGGAAAAATCATAGCCGCGTTTGATCACGAGGAATTTTTGATTTGCCATCATAATTCCCTGATTTTTATTAATTTTCGCGGCCCGCATAAGCGGGCCTTCAGAGTATCAGATACACAGAGTGACAGAGTTTCAAAATCAGACTGGGGAACGGACGACGCGAAAACCGATATCGTCGCCCCTGACATCGGGATAGTCCCTGCCGCGACCCGCGCAGGCGAGATCCCCCGGATCGCTGCCCCAGGAGCCGCCGCGCAGAGAACGGTGCCTTTTTTCTCGTTCATCGTGCCAATTCTCCTGCCACTCCCAGACGTTGCCAGCCATGTCCATCAGCCCGTCGGGCGTCTCACCTTCACGGTAGTGGCCCACCGTCGTCGTCGCACCGCGGTTGCCGCCGTAGTTTGCAAGCTTATCGTTCGGCTCTTTTTTGCCCCACGGGTACGGTCTCGGAGCATCCCTTTCGTCGGCAAGGCCCGCGGCAGCGCGCTCCCATTCCATCTCATGCGGCAATCGGTAAATTTTGGCTATCATCTCCGCCGGCTGCTGCAAGCCATCCTCCTGTTTTGCCGTTTCAAACAGCGCCAGCCAGAAACAGTAGGCGCGCGCGGCAAACCAACTGATAGACACTACCGGCTGATCGTCTTTGTTGAATTTGCGCTCGTCATCAGAGCCAGATTTGAGCTTGTCTGCCCATTCTTTGGCATCGCTACCGAGGTACTCGCGATAATCCGGAATCGTGGCGGCAAAGTCAAGCAATTTCTCACCAAATAACTTGAACGGCAGGTGTTCGTAAATATCTTTTTCTTCGCCCTGGAGATAGCGGATGAAGCGGCGGTAACGCGCGTTGGTGACAGGGTATTTGGCGAAGTAAATGTCCGGCACTTCTTCCATTTTGTCGGTGACAGAATACTTGAACTTACCGCCTCGGATGAGTAGGTATTCGGCGTTGTTTTCGAGAGGGTTGTAGAAGGATTTGGGTAAAGCTTTGAACAGACGTTCACCTGGCTCAGTTTGAGGCACGTACAGCTCTGCACCCTTTTCGCGCAGAATCTGGCGTGCTTTATCCAGATAGTCGGTATCTTCGCCAGACCTTCGAACAAAATCTTCGACAGCCTTCAATGACTCTGGTGTGCCAATGGCCTTCAAGCACTCGAGCACGGCGAAATGCTGGCCCGGATTGGTTGCCGGATTCTGCAAAACACGAGCGAGCGCGGAAATCTGCGGCAAGGGGGCCTCCTCCGCCAACGTGATAAGCCGGTTCAAGTATTTCGCATCCATTTCCTCACTTTCGGGGGTTTTGAACAACGCTGCCATAAACTGGTTAAAGGCCGCGCCGTCCGCTTTGCTGATAAAGAAACGCAACGGTTCTTCCCACCAGTCATCGAAGAAGCCTTTAGCCAATCGCTGCAGCCGTCTTTTTTTGTTGTAATTTGTTGCCAGGTCCAATCCTGCAAAGAACTCACGGAAAGATTTGTGACGAAAGATGTATTCCGTATCAGAGTTATGTGCCAAAATACCGGCCCGTCGGCGCAGGTTGTCACAAAAAGCTTGTGCCGTGGGTGCTTCCGGTATGTTCTTTAAAGTTTTTCCCATCTCGTCGTGCAACTTTTCTTCCGGTACTTCCTCGCGCTGCCACTTTTCCTGCATCCACAGGCATGCCGGCGAAAGAACCCGTTGCGCCTGGTTGGCTGGCAGCAAAGGATCGAGTTTGCGCTGAGCGTCACGATATTCGAGCAGGTAATCCAGAGCAATCTCATACAATTTTGAACGGTTTTTTGGCAAGTGGTCGTCCTTTTTCCACAGGATTGCCATGATTTGCAGGAGCATTGGAATGCCGGAGAGCTCACGCAGGCTCTTGTTTTTCGGCTCGTTCAGAAAATCCAAAAGCGATTTTGCTTTCCCTTCCGCAATACGCCTCTGTGACTTTTTCCATTCCCGAACAGGCTCATCCGGGTCTCTCAAGTGGGTTTCCCTAAGGTAGGCGGCTGCGAACCATTTTCGCAGGAATTCCTCACGTTGCTGTGGCGTGAAGTCGTGAATATCGGCCTGCAAGAGATCCGATTGCAGCACCACATTTTCTCTGCCACGGTAGCCAGTCGGACGCGAGGTCACAATCACGTACGCATTAGCAGGGCTCCGGCAGAAATTATCGATCCAGGTACACATGCGCCGGCGCAGTTTTGCATCCCGAACTTCATCGAGACCATCGAACAGAACAAGCGTCTGCTTAGTTTGCAGCCACTTATCAAATGTCTTTGCTTTGATTGAGAGGTGGTGTTTGGCACACCAGAGTTTTAAGTTCTCAGCAATCGGTTTTTCAACATCAACCTCGCGTAGCGGCAAGAAAACCGGCAGAACCCGATTTTTGAAGCCAAACTTCTTAAAACCTTTTCCGGCAAGTGACCTGATGGCATAATACTTGATCAAAGTAGTCTTGCCTGAACCTGGATCGCCGATCACTAGCAGCAAGGGACGTTTGAGTTCAACAAATGCTGTTTTGAGCAACTCGTCAGGGGTAAACCCATCGCCGTTCTGAGCCATCCGTGACAGTGCTGACAATTCCGGATGTTCACCAACGCGATAGTTGCCGCCAGAAATTCGCAAGTGCACAAAAGTATCGTCCAGACTAACAGAAATGTCATCCATGCCAGGGCCCACTAGTTTTATTTGCCCCTGTTCTTTACGCAAGGTATTGCAGTACCTGCGCTGGTCCTTGCTAAACAATGGCCGGGGCAGCCGTGTGAGCACAAAAGCAATCAGAGGCGTCATGATGGCAGCAATGACGATAGCCAGCCACGTAAAATCGCCAGCGCCTCTTCCGGAAGCGGGTCTTTGAGTTTCTTCTTGTTGCAATGCTGTTCGTGCTGTCTCTGAGTCTGCTGGCGTGGTGCTTGTTTCTACGATTGCAGTGCTGTGGCTTTTGCTGCTGTCCGGCACCGTGAGCTGCACGGGGCTTTCCTGTCCACGCATGGTTCCAGCAGTCAGCACAAGAGCGCATGCAACAATGGTAATGATTCGTTTCATGGCGATCCTTTGACGATGTTGGTAGAAATCGAGCTCACAACAACATCCGAGTTACACGAAGATAAACATCTCTTCTGTTTTCAGCAAATTTTTATTGGTCTGATACGGGATTCAGTGTGCCGACTGCAAGAAACCGCTTCGCTAATTTCTGTTGCAAGAGATCGCGGCTTCCAGGTTTGCGGAACCACAGGAGCGTCAGGCCAGACGTGATGCCAGTGGCCAACAGACGTAGGAAAAGGCGATACAGCGTATTGCCGGGAATAACGCCTGAGCGGCGCAAAGCTACGCGCCAGACAAAAGGCCGTAGCATTCGCTGCCGAACAGGCCTTATTGACTGTATCGAAACTCCACCGAGGTAGTCTGTCCCTGCTCGACCGTGATTGCCATGGTTTTTTCGCCAAGCAGCTCTTGCCAGCATTTCAAGGTGTATTTTCCCGGCGGAACGTTGTCTATCACAAAACTGCCATCCCCGTCGGTTATATCGTGAAACGGATGGTCGACGACTGCGATCCAGCCACTCATCCAGCCGTGTATGTCACATCGGACAGAGACCATTTCCGGTTCCGTGAATACCACTTCCATTGTCTTCTTGAACTTTGGCTGGGCAATGTTTAAGGCTCTGTTTTGGGTGCTGTAGGTGTGCACGTTGTGCAAGATACCATCGTTGTTCAGGACTATTAGGGGCGTGTTCACGGGCAGCAGAAGCACGTGTGGTTGGTAATCGCAGCCGGTCTGGTCGAGAACATACCCGCCCGCAACGGCCTCCATGCTTTTGTTTGCCTGAATATCGACGATGCTCACGACCGCGTTCTTAATCCCACCGCCTTCAGCAACGGTAAGCCGCTGATCGAAATGGGAATCTTTGCCGCAGACAGCCACATCTTTTACCACAAGGAGTTTCGCCTGCGTTGGCCTTTCCCCATCAAAGAGCACCTGCCCCATCAGTTTGCCCAGATTCGAGTCCAAGACCTCGATATTGGTTGGGGCTGTCTCATCCCGGGCTTGAGACGCCGGTACAGACTCCTGCTCTTTACTGCAACTGGTTTGAAGCGCAGAGGCAAGGATTGCCCAAACCAATATCGCAGGGAAAGAGAGCCGCATGCTCAATTCTCCTGACCTGGCGGTGCGACCGGGGGCGCCGGAGTTGGCACCTCGTTTTCAATGGCGGGCAAGCTTTGTAAATATGCCCAGATCGCTTTTAGCTCCTCGTCAGTCAAGTGCTTGTAGGCGTACCAGGGCATGGGCGGCAAGATATCCCGGCCATTAGGCTGGCCCTGATGCTTGCCAGA
>CAZVSL010000134.1:0-12516 GCA_964629935.1 uncultured Calditrichaceae bacterium
TGCCAGTCGCCGGCGCGCGAACATGCCGCCCGCATCATCCCGCCTCCGGGCGTCAGCTACCGTGACGTTCAGCCCAAAAAATTCCGACTGGTCTTCGAGAAAGAGGGCCAGTAGTTACCCACCCATATTCAAAGCTATGCAGCAAGAAAACTTCTATGTCAGGCCGGAACGCGTTTCAGGAGATACACTCTTTTTGGAGAGCGATGAAGCGCATCATTTGACCCGGGTTCTACGTAAAAAGCCCGGCGATAGCTTTCAAGCTGTGGACGGCCAGGGCAATGCCTACGATTGCGAAATCAACCAGATAAACAGCGACGGCGTGTTGGCGGATATTCACGCAACCCACCCTGCCTATGGCGAACCTCGCCATCGCTTGACCCTTGCGGCGGCGATCACAAAAAAAGATAAGTTTGAATGGATAATCGAGAAAGGCACGGAAATCGGAGTTTGCCAGTTTTTGCCGCTCGTAACACAGCGTACTATCGCAGCCGCCCGGCCGGCAAAGCTATCTCGGTGGCGCAGAATTGCCCTCAGCGCCATGAAACAATGCGGCCGCGCCTTTCTCCCCCCTGTTTCCGAGCCGCGTCAGTTTTCCGAGTTCCTCAATGCAATGCAAGCAGACATCATGCTGATTGCACATGAGAAGGAAACCGAGCGTGGCATACTGCAAGTCGTTCAGCGCCTACCTCACGCAACAGCAAGCAAACATCTTGTGTTGTGCGTGGGGCCGGAAGGCGGACTCACCGAAGATGAAATCTCGCAGGCCATGCAGCATGGGTTTGTGACAGTAGGACTCGGTAAGCGCAGGCTGCGCACCGAAACGGCAGCGATTTTGGCGGCCGGCATCTTGCTCACACATCTGGAGCCGCACTAGATCAATGCGCGGCTCTACTGTTAAAAAAAATCTTGCATTTATCTCAGGAAACAAGTAATATTACGTTTTGTGTGTCTTTATTGAGTTTGTCATTTTTGGTTTATGCAGGAGGTTTTCATTTCATGCCCAGTGTTAAAATCAGAGAAGGTGAAAATTTCGAGCGCGCTCTGAAACGGTTCACCAAAGCATGCCAAAAGGCAGGTATTTTTTCCGAGTACCGCAAGCATCAGCATTTTGAAAAGCCAAGTGAAAGACGCAAAAGAAAACTGGCGGCGGCACGGCGCAAGCATCGCAGGATGATGATGATAGAGAATTCTTAACGACAAAGCGTGGACAATGAATCTACAGGATCAACTCAACGAAGACCTCAAGTCCGCCATGAAAGCAAAGGATGCGGTGAAGGTGGGAACCTTGCGGATGATCCGGGCGCAGCTCAAAGATGCTCAAATTGCCAAGGGCGAACCCCTGAGCGACGATGAGTGCCTCGAGGTGCTGAACAAAGCCGCCAAAAACCGGAAAGAAGCCATCGAGATGTATGAAAAGAGCGACCGCAAGGATTTGCTCGAGAACGAGCAGAAGGAGCTGGAGATAATCTCGGCCTATCTGCCCAGGCAGCTTTCCGAACAGGAAATCGAGGAAGTCATTTCCGGGATTATCGCAGACACAGGTGCAAGCACGCTCAATGATCTCGGCAAAGTGATGGGCGTGGCAATGAAACAACTCAAAGGAAAAGCTGATGGCAAGATTGTTCAGCAAATGGTCCGGCAAAAACTTTCATAATTTGCACACATAGAAGTACAAGACAAAGTGAGCAGTGTCCGCTGTTCACTTTTTTTGTTTTTATATGACATATCTCGACTACATCATTTTGGCCATCGTTGCCGTATTTCTGATCAAGGGCCTGTTTCGCGGGCTGATCAACGAAACAATCGGGTTGATCGGTCTGGTCGTCTCTGTTGTTCTCGCGGTCAAATACATGAGCAATCTTGCGGTGTTCCTCAAGGACGTTCTCGATATCTCGCCGGTCATCATCACTTTGCTATCGTTCCTGTTGGTGTTTGTCGGCGCGCAAATGGGAGTGCAACTGCTTAATTACCTTCTGCACAAGCTCGTTGAGAATTCATTTATGAGCGGGGCTGAAAAGTTGGCCGGCGGCGCGCTGGGTCTGGTAAAAGGATTGGTGGTCTCAAGCCTCCTGGCCTTGCTCGTGTCTGTCCTGCCACTGAGCGATGAAATTGTTCCGGAGAAAGATGACAGCGTTTTGTACAAGCCCGTGTTGCAGTTAGCGCCCAAGATGTTTGATTTGATGACAATGATGGCGCCGAACTCCAAATCTTTTTATTCTGAAATGAAGGAGAGTTTCGATAACTTCGCCGACCGGCACGTGAATGATGAGGCCGAAGGCGTCCTGCGTGTGTTTCAGCAACCACAAGACCCTCCCAAAGAGCAGTCCAAGAAATGAATCATATCGCCCGGCTACACAGGCGGCTAGAGTTTGACAAAGTCTTATCCTTGCTCAGGCAGAAGTCCGCCTCCGACTATGCGGCCAGCATGTTTGACGATCTGCCGTTTATGACGGCGCAACCAGAGATCGAGCAGGAACTGGCCCGGGTTATGGAGTTGAAGGAAATGTTGGCCAACGATGCGGCCTTCCCCCTCGAGATTCATGAAATCAAGCAGGATCTAAAAGTCGCGGCAGTCCCCGGAAACTTTCTTACGTGCGCCGGTCTCTTGCGCATCGCCGGCACATTGCGAACCAGCCGCCGGGTGCACGCTTTCCTGAAGAAGCGCCAGCAGACCTACCCAAACCTGTGGCAAGTCGCGTGCGCTTTAAACTATCTGAAAGAAACGGAAACTGCGATCACAGATAAGATCGATGCGCATGCCTCTGAGGTCAGGAGCTCGGCGACTCCGGAGCTTGCCCGCTTGCGCAAGCAAATCCAGGCGAGTGAGCAAAAAGCACGCAAGACGCTCGAAGCGATGTTCAAGCGCATGTCGGACAAGGGATACTTGCAGGAGTCGGTTATAACGTTGCGCGAAGGGCGGCTGGTGTTTCCGGTCAAGGCTGAGAACAGAGGTAAGATTCGAGGCCTGGTGCATGATCAGTCGGCAAGCGGCGCTACGTTTTTTATGGAGCCGTTGGAGTCGATTGAGCTAAACAACGAAATCCAAAGCCTGAAGATGCAAGAGCAGCGCGAGGTTGAGCGCATATTGCGCGACCTCACAGGTCAGGTGGCCGCCGAGCTTGAGGCTATCGTGCAAAACCTGAGCGTTCTGGTCCGGTTTGATTTCCTGCAGGCGAAGGCGCGCTTTGCCATCGAATTCGATTGCAACGCACCCTCCTTTAGCCGGGAGAACGTTCTGCATATTTTGGCCGGAAAACATCCGCTCTTGTTGCACCATAAGAAGGACGGCCAGCAGGTCGTGCCTCTCGATCTGACGCTGGACGAAAATAGCAATACGCTGATCATTACCGGTCCTAATGCCGGCGGTAAATCCGTCGCGCTCAAAACCGTGGGGTTGCTTGCAGTGATGGCCCAGTCCGGCATCCCCATACCTGCATACCCTGATACAAAGTTGCCGGTTTTCTCCGCTGTTTTCGCCGATATCGGGGACTATCAGTCCATCGAGCATGATCTCTCCACATTCACATCGCACATCCAGAACATACACCGTATTGTAACTGCTGCTGACTCCCGTTCATTGGTGCTGCTGGATGAGATCGGTGTGGGCACGGACCCGGATGAGGGTGCGGCTCTGGCAATTGCACTGCTGGAAAGTCTGACACAACGGGGCTGCAAAACTATAGTTACTACACACCATGGAAGTTTGAAAGCCTTCGCCTACAACACACACGGGGTTGAAAACGGCTCGATGGAATTTGATATCGAAACATTACAGCCGACTTTCCGCTTTAAAGCCGGCGTACCCGGTTCGAGCTACGCCCTCGAGATTTGTCGCCGGCTTGGTTTGCCGGAGCCGATCCTGGCGCGCTCAAGGGAGCTGGTGGGCAGCGAGAAACACAAGCTCGAATCGTTGATTTTGGAGCTGGACCGCAAGACGCAGGCGGCGGAACGCCTCTCCCGTTCCCTCGATATTGAAAAGACCCGCTTGAAGGCGTTGACCAGGCTATATCAGGAGAAGGTGGATTCTTTCAAGAAGGAAGAAAAGGCGTTGCGCAAGAAAGCCTTGCAGGAGTCACAACAAATAATAGAACGATCCAATGCTCTGGTGGAGCAAGCCATCCGCGACATCAAAGAGAAGCAGGCGCAGCGTGAAACCGTCGGGGATTACAGAGAACAGCTTCAAAACGAACGACGGAAAATCACGGAAAAACTGGACAGGCTCTCCGGCCCGATGGTTGAGGCGGCGGAGCAGGAAGCGCCGGATATCGGCGTTGGCAATGAGGTGCTGTGGCGCGATCAGAACAAGGTTGGCAAAATAGTCGCAATTCAGGATAGCGGAGAAAAAGTGCTGCTGCAAATGGGCGCCTTGAAGGTGTGGGTTCCCGTCACAGAGCTGGCCAGGGCCAAACCATCCCGCAAGAAACAGCCTGAGCGGCGCGCCTCTGTACATCTCCAGACAGAAACTAAGGACGAAGTCCTGCCGGAAATAGATGTGCGCGGCCAAATTTGAAAGATGCAACCGCTATCGTTGATAAGTTTCTTGACGACGCCATACTTGCAGGCTGGGGACAGGTCCGCATCATTCACGGCAAAGGCACGGGGGTCTTGCGCAAGGGTCTGAGTGAGTATCTGGACCAACATCATCGCGTCAGGCAACACAAAATGGGCGCCTGGAATGAGGGGGATATTGGTGTAACAATCGTGGATTTGGATTAAGAGCTATGACAGAACCATCTTTGATAGAAACCGCAATGGAAGCGGCCCGCCTCGGCGGACGTATCCTGAAAGAACATCTGGCGAGCGATGCACAAGCCGAGATCAGCGAGAAGCAGGCATTTGACTTCGTAACAGAAGTTGACTTGCTCTCTGAGAAAGCGATCATGGAATTCATTCGCGATCGTCATCCCGGACACGACATCCTTGCTGAAGAGTCCGGAGGCGAATTCGAGCGCGATGTGCACCGGTGGGTGATCGATCCGCTGGATGGCACAAAGAATTATATCCACAGCTTTCCTATGTTCGCCGTCTCAGTGGCCGTCATGTACAATGACAAAATCCTGGCCGGCGCCGTCCTCGATCCCACGCGCGATGAGCTATTTTATGCCGAGAGCGGTGGTGGCGCTTTCCTGAATGGTCAACGCATAAAGGTGAGCCAGACTAAGGATTTTTCCCAGTGTCTGGTCGCCACAGGTTTTCCTTTCCGCGCCAAGCATCTGACTGAACCTTATTTCAATGCCTTTATCGGTATGTTCCATGAACTCAGCGATTTGCGCCGGGCCGGTTCTGCTGCGCTCGACCTGTCTTATCTCGCCTGCGGGCGATTGGACGGATTCTGGGAGATCGGTCTCAACCTGTGGGACATCGCCGCCGGCATCCTCCTGATCGAAGAAGCCGGCGGCAGAGTCACGGGCATCAAATCCCCCGGCGAGCATTTTGAAAACGGCAATATCATCGCCAGCAACGGTCATGTGCATGCCCGTATCTCACATCACGTAACGCAAGCCTTTCGGGATGTCTCGTTTTGATTTTGATGTGCTAAGTGCTAAAGTGCTTCCCCATCTCCCAACCCTATACCCTATACCTTATACCATATACCCTGGCTCTTCTCCGAATTCTCAGCCCATGAAAATTCATCAGGTTGAGCTTTCTCCCAACTAAATGTTTTCCTGCCTGAGACGATACATATTAAGACGAGTTAACAGATGGTAAGATTGCACAACTCTATCAGGGAGAACACTATGTCACATGAAGCCGTGGTCTATGTCGATGTCGATTTGGAAGAACTCATTCCGGACTATTTAGAGAACAGACGCCACGACGTTGTGCAAATACACGAACTGCTCAATAGCGGCGATCTGGATGAGATCCGGCGTCTCGGTCATAGCATGAAGGGTTCGGGCGGCGGGTATGGCTTCCACGAGATAACAGAAATTGGCAAAGATATTGAGGAAGCAGCCATGGCCGGCAACATTCTGAAAATAAGGGAAGTCAGCCAGGTTCTGGCTGAATATCTGGATAATGTGAAAATAATCTGGCAGGAAGACGAGTAGCACATGCTATGCAAGCCGAGATTACGAAGCAGGGCAATGTAGTTGTTGTCAGACTTTTGGATGCCCGACTGAATGCTGAGGCAGCGACGGCGCTGAGGGAAAAGTTGGTCGAGGTGGTTCGCGCAGGTGAGCGTACGATTATCATCAACATCGCTAGTGTTGAGTTCATTGATAGCAGTGGTCTTGGCGCCCTTGTGGCCGTGAAAAAGGCCATGGCAGAGGATGGCGTCCTTACCATAACCGGGACGCAGGAACCCGTCATGACGCTGTTCCGGCTCACTCGCATGCATCGGTTGTTCAAAATGTCACGCTCCGAGGAGGAGGCTCTAAGAGAGCTGTCAGGTCATGCAGACAAATGCAATGGCTGATATTTAGTCTTCTACATTCTCGCCACAATGGCCGGTTTGCAGCACCGAAGCGTGCTTTCATACAGGTTAAGGAAAGCTAAATGCGCATCCTGGTGGTTGACGATGACCCGGCAATAAGAAATCTGCTCGCAAAATATCTTCAGGCGTGGGGACACGAAACTGTGCTGGCGCCAAACGGGCAAGTCGCCTGGAGACTGCTGCAGCAGAGAGACATCCGCTTCGTGATTACCGATTGGTTGATGCCGGAGATGGATGGCTTGACGCTGTGCAGCAAGATCCGCTCAGAGGATGATTCGGGTAGTTATATATATGTCATTATGCTCACTTCAAATGACGCCAGAGGCGCGGTGGTGGAGGCGATGGCGGCCGGCGCAGATGACTACATATCGAAGGGCTTTGACAAGGCCGAGCTGCAACAGCGCGTGCGGGCCGGTCAGCGCGTCCTGAAGCTCCAGACTGATCTTCAGGAGAAGAACGAAAGTCTCAGCGCGGCATACGAGCGCATCGAATGTGATCTGAAAGTCGCATCCAAAGTGCAACAAAGTCTGCTGCCATGCGCAACCGGCGAGATCGCAGACGTTAGCTTTCGAACTTACTTTCAGCCTTGCACCTATGTCGCCGGCGACATGTATGGCTATTTTCAACTGGACCGGGACCGCATCGGGTTCTATCTGCTCGATGTCTCCGGGCATGGTGTGGCTTCGGCTTTGTTGTCGGTTGCAATCAGCAAATTCTTATCATCGGATTCGTTGGCAGACACATCTGCCGCAAGCAAGAGCAATCCTGTTCGTCACGTCAACCCGGCGCAAACTGTCAGCCTTCTGAACAAAACCTTCCAGTCGGACCTGGATGCCTTCCAGTACTTTACCATACTATACGGGATCATCGATCTCAAAACTGACAAACTGCGCATGTGCCAGGCGGGACATCCTGCGCCCATTCTGCTGCAGCAGGGGAAGAAGGCCAGCAGAATTGGTGCAGGCGGTTTTCCGGTGGGCATCTTGCCGGACGCGGAATATGCTGTGCAGGAAATCGACTTCGCAGCCGGCGACCGTCTGTATGTTTATTCTGATGGCGTAACCGAATGCCTCGACCATGACAATCAGCAGTTCTCCCATGAACGGCTGCTGCATCTTATCGAGTCCTACCGCTATCTGCCAGCCGAGGGGATACTCGCGGCTATTGATGATGCGATTCGAAAATGGCGGGATGGTTCGCAATTTGATGATGATCTGTCAATCATTGCTATCGAACGGAGAGCCTGAGAGATGTCTGCAAGAACAGTTTTCTCCGTCCTGACAATACTCCTTGGCGTAAGGCTTGTCTGTGATCCGAATCCGGTACACGGGCAGCATTTCAGCTTTGAGACTTACTCAGTTGAACACGGGCTGGTCCAGTCTCAAGTCCTGTCCATCTTGCAGGATAGCAAAGGCTATTTGTGGCTGGGGACGGTTGCAGGTGTTAGCAAATTTGACGGCCACCGCTTTGTGAACTACACTGAAGCCGAGGGTGAGAGTATCGGCGCAGTGGCGGATCTTTTCGAAGATCGGGAGGGGAGAATCTGGGTTGCGAGCGTCGGCCACGGCGCCTTTGTCATGGCTGGCTCAACCTGGTCACATTTTGACGAAAGCGATTCGCTGGCCAGCAACTATGTCAGAGCGATTGGCGAGGATGCGGACGGCAATATCTGGATCGCGACGCACAAGGGCGTCAGCAAGTTCGACGGCAGGCGCTTTTATACATACGGGGAAGAGCACGGTCTGAACAGCGACCTTGTCTTAGCCTTGGCCAAAGACAAAAGTGGTGATTTGTGGTTCGGCACAAAAGCCGGCGTCTGCCGGTTTGATGGTGTGAGCTTCGCTGATTTCTCTGCCGGCGCCGCCCTCGACAGTTTGTACGTCGCAGATATATTCCAGGACCGCGACGGTTGCTTGTGGTTTGCAACGTCAGCCGGTGCCTTCCGGTATGATGGCTCCGACGACCTGCAACGCTTTTCACAGGCAGATGGTTTGCCCGGCAAGAACGTCAACGATATCACCCAGGATGATGCCGGAAATCTCTGGATGGCCAGCTCCGATGGCGTCGCAATCTATGATGGGCGCCGGATAACAACGCTCACGACCAAACAGGGATTGCCAACCAATCGAATCTGGGTCATTCAAAAAGATACAGAAGGCAATATATGGCTCGGCACGGATGCTGCCGGCGTGAGTCGATTCCGCGGCGATATGTTTGCCCATTTCGGCGAACCGGAGGGATTTGGCGCCGCTGCGATCATTTCTATCCTGGAAGACAGCAACGGAACGTATTGGTTTGGCGCCATCGATGAGGGGGTATTCAAATGGGACGGTGACACACTCTCGAACCTGACGACTGACGACGGCCTGCTGGATAACGTGGTATTTTCCTGCCTCGAGGACGCAAATGGCCATATCTGGTTCGGCACCGAGAAAGGCGCATCAAGATACGATGGTCACACTTTTGAACACTACCTGACCGAAGGCAACGGTACTTTCATCATCGACATGATCAGAGACCGCCAGGATAATCTCTGGTTCGCTACAGCCCGCGCCGGCGTCTTCAAATATGATGGCCAGACCTTCAAAAATTTCACCACGGCTGACGGTCTCGGGTCCAACCGAGTCGATGCCCTGCTTGCGGACGCCCGGGGAAGAATGTGGTTTGGTACGGCGCGTGGCCTGACAGTCTATGAAGATGGCGCTTTTCACAATTTGCAAACCCTGGGTGAGACTGATCTGGAGCTTATCTCTACGCTAAATCAGGACAGCAGCGGCGCGCTCTGGATCGGCACTTTTGGCGACGGCTTGCTGGTATACCATCCCGACAGACCAGAGACCGCGGTCACAAACATCACCACCAGCGCTGGCCTCAGCAACAACGAAGTCATGCTCAGCGTGTTTGATGCGTCCGGCAGGCTCTGGGTCGGCACGATCATGGGCGTTAATCGGATTGACGTGCCCGCTTTCTACGGAAGCGGCAAGCTTGACATCAAGCGTTACGCCAAACCGGAAGGTTTTGTCGGAATCGAGTGCAACCACAAAGCAGCCTTGCGGGACAGCCATGGCGACCTCTGGTTTGGTACCGTTGCCGGCATAACACGCTGTACGCCTGCAAACGAGCGTCCAAACCAGGAGCCAGCCAGGATTCACATTACGGACCTTCGCATCTTTTTCAAGCACGTTGACTGGCAAGGCAGCGGAAATGCGCTGGATGACGGGAACGGGCTGCCGATTCATCCCAGACTTCGCAACAACCAGAATCATATCACCTTTGATTTCGTAGGCATCAGTCTCACCAATCCCCAGAATGTGAAATACCGTTATAAACTTGAGGGATTTGATCAAAGCTGGTCGCCGGTTACAACAGAGCAATCTGCGACCTATTCGAACCTGCCGCCGGGGAAATTTGTCTTTAAAGTCCGCGCCAGCAACAGCGAAGGTATCTGGAACGAGCAATCCGTAACTTACGCATTTACTATCACGCCGCCGTTTTGGCGCACCTGGTGGTTTTTCCTGCTCACGGTTTGCGTCCTTGCCGGTACCGTGTGGGGAATTGTAGGGTTCCGTACCAGACAATTGCAGCAGCGTCGCTGCCAGCTCGAGCACATCGTCCAATGCCGGACCTCAGAGCTTCAGGCAGAGAAGAAGAAAGTCGAACAAGCGGCGAAGGAGCTCGAGAAACTCTCACTCGTGGCGAGTGAAGCAGACAATGCGGTCATTATCGCCAATGCAGAGGGCGAAATCGAATGGGTTAACGCGGGGTTTACACGAATCAGCGGCTTCGATTTGGAGGAGTATAAGCGCACCAGGGGCAAAACGTTGATCGAAGCCAGCACCAATCCGATGATCGCGGATGTTATCAGCGAGTGCATTCAGGATAAAAAGTCCGTTACCTATGAGACCATCAATGTATCCCAGGAAGGACGCGAATATTGGGTCTCGTCGACGGTCACGCCGATCTTTGACCGGGACGACAAACTGCAAAATCTCATCACCATTGATGCCGATATCTCACCGCTGAAACTGACCGAGCAGGCGCTGCTGCAGAGCCAGACCCGGCTCACACTGCTAAACGCCATTGCCACGGGTATCCGGTCGCGCTCATCCGTCGAGCAGATTATCGAAGAGACGCTCCAGCTAACCAGCAGCTATTTCAAAAGCTACCGCCTGGCATATTTTGCCATCGGTGCGGAAAGCAAAGCGACAGCGACGCATACAGTGCACCCGGCCGCCATGCCCGCCATCGACAACCTCACGCTTGATATGGCCTCCGCCCGGCGGTACGCTGAGACGCTCAAAAAACAAACGCCGGTTGCCGTGCCTGACGTTAAAAAAAGCAGCATACTTGCTCCCTTTCAGACAGACCTCAACCGTGTCCGTGCGCGCGCCGTTTTGGATGTCCCCATAGTCTACGATTCCAAACTCGTCGGAATGGTAAGCTTTCACGCCCGCACGCCGCACTCCTGGACAGAGCATGAGACAATGACTCTGCGCGAGATCGCAAACTATCTCATTCTTCTCTTCAACGACGCCTTTCAACAACAGGAGCGCTCCCGGGTAGAGCGCCAGGTTTTGATCCAGAAAGTCTATTTCGAGCAATTGTTTGAAAACTCGCCTGAAGCCATTGTTCTGCTCGACCTCGATGGACACATCATGCAGACAAATTCTGAGTTTACCAAGATGTTTGGCTACAGCTCTGAAGAGGCAGTGGGCAAATCTGTCGACGAGCTGATCGTGCCGGATGATGCGAGCGAAACGCCCCGGGCGCACGGTCTCCGTTCAGATCAGAAGCTAAACATGGAGTTGACCTGTCGTCGCAAGGATGGGCGACGTGTGCACAATTCTCTGCTGTCAACGCCAGTAAAGGTCGAAGGCGAATGTGTCGCCGTCTACCGGATATATCGTGACATCACAGAGTGGAAGCAATCCGAGGAGGCGCTGCGCTCGTTGAACCAGCAACTGCTAAATAACGAGATTGAATTGAGCGCCGCCAACTCACAATTGAAAGCAAGTTTGGAGCAGTTGCAGGTTAACGAAACATTTCTGCGTGAAAGCGAACAGAAGTATCGCACCCTGTTCAATCACATTGCCGATCCGGTGTTCATCGTTGATAAAGAGTCAGGCAAATTCCTTGACTGCAACAATGCTGTCCTGCGCGTTTACGGCTATACCCGAAACGAGTTGTCCTGCATGAATCCGCTCGATTTGCTGCCGCCGGAAGAACCGCATGATCTGGAATCCGTTATCTGCAAAACGACGACAGAACCGCCCGCTGCTTACCTCAACGTGACCCGGGACGGAAAGCGTATGTGGGTGGAAAGCGTCACAGATGAGATCGAATACCAGGGGCGCGAGGCCTGGATTACCATTATCCGTGACGTGACAGAGCGCAAGCGCGCCGAGGAGGAGCTCAAGACCGCGAAAGAGACGGCAGAATCAGCAAACCAGAGATTGATGAAAACAAACGCTGATCTCGAGAAAGCGATTTCGCTGGCAAAAGAAATGGCGCGTCGGGCCGAAGCTGCCAACGTGGCGAAGAGTGACTTTCTTGCCAACATGAGCCACGAGATCCGCACGCCAATGAACGCAATCATAGGCATGACGGAGCTTGTGCTCGAAACCACCCTGACCTCCGAGCAAATAGGCTATGTCAACGTCGTACAATCGGCATCCGAAGGCCTGCTCAGTTTGATCGATGATATCCTTGATTTTTCGAAAATCGAAGCCGGGCAGATGGAAATCGAGACAATCGATTTCAGACTCGCAGATATTGTTGAAGGTGTGGCAGAGATTTTCAGTTCGCGCGCCGAGTCAAAGGGTATCGAGCTGCTGTGTTATGTTGAACCGGATATTCCACCACGCCTGGTCGGCGATCCCACGCGCCTGAGACAGATTCTCGTCAACCTGGTGGGCAATGCCATCAAGTTCACGGAAGCGGGGCACATAGCCATAAAAGCCGAGCTGCGCAGCCTCGAGCAATCGCAAGAGCCCGAAGCCTCGCAGGCCCATCTACATTTCAAGGTGGAAGATACGGGAATTGGTATTTCCCCGGAAAATATCACCAAGATATTTGAGAAA
>CAZVSL010000135.1:0-12505 GCA_964629935.1 uncultured Calditrichaceae bacterium
TGTGCGATGCCGCTCTTGTTGGCGCTAATGAGTCTGAGCGTGTCCTTGCGCAGGATAGAGTCGAAAAACGTTCGAAAGCGGGCGTAGAAATCGGTTTCCGCCTTTACCAGAAAGTAAGTGTAAGACGGCAGGACTGTCAAGAATGCAAAAAACGTGGCTGTGTCATACTCGCGCTGGGCAAACATGAACGATTCCACCTGGCTGCCGTGCGAACTGAACCACATGATAATCTTGTCAATCCAAATGCCGAGGTTGTAGCAAAATCCGATCAGCAGTAAGTGCGGCATCTTCCTGACATAGGCCATCATGTCCAACCCCGGAGCGCCGGCGCTGCGAAATTCGATAAACAGGCGGCAGAGCAGGACAAACAGCAGCACGATCTGGCCGACGGCATAGCCGTGCAAGAAACCCGACAAGCCCAGACGACTGCCCAGAAACAAGGCCATACCGAAACTTACAGTCAGTCCGCCCAGAAACGCCCACATGACGACTTTGTAGTTTTTGACAGCGCTAAGAAAGATCATCACCTGCCAGATACAACCCACCACAACGAAAAGCAGCAGTGCGGTTACCTTGTAAAGAAAATCACATTGCCACAGAATAACAAAGGGTGAAGCCAGCAACAGTTGCAGGCAGAGCGTGGAAACCAGGACTGTTGTGAACGCAGGCAAGATCTTGTCGTACTGTTTGGCGTATATCAGATCGGACAGATAACGGGTGATGAGAAGCTGGCCTACGCCTGTTGAAATCAGCGAAAACGCAAAGACATAGACCAGCGTGACCAGAAAGACTTGCATGTCCGCGCCGGACAGAAAGCTGGCAGAGAAGATACCCAACAGTGCCAGACACAAAATCGAGAAGAAAATCGGGCCGCCGGCAATGGAAGCCGCATACACAACTCCCCTGACCGTATCAGAATAGGTGTCCCGGTCAAAAATCTTCTTCAGTTCAAAGCCGATACCTGCCATACTTGCTCACGTTTCTCTTGAATGCTATCTGATGCCGGATTTAGCATAATGACGAAAATTCGGGTCAACCGGTGACGGCGGATGAGAAATAGCCATATAGTCAGCATATAATTGCCGATAATTGTCCAGTAGATCGCGGCGGTCATAATATTTCTTAACCCGCTTCTTGCCGATTTCACCCATAGTTTCCCGCAGCTCCCGTGACCGCCAAATCTTGATGATGGTTTCCGCCATCTGTTTTGAATCCATGATACTCACGACCAGGCCGCTCTTTCCCAGGGCTGTATCCTCCGGCGTGCTGCCGTAGAGCAGCTCTCGGCACGCACCCACATCGGTGGCCACGACCGGAATGCCGACACAGTTTGCTTCAAGAATAACAAGCGGCTGAGCTTCACTGATGCTGCTGAGCGCAAGGATATCCAGCTTCGAGTAGTACTCCTGCACATTCACCTTGCCCGTAAACTCGATGACCTGGCTCAGGCCAAGAAAGTCAACCAGCTTCACGCATTCGTCGTGATAATCGGGCTCGATATCCGTTGGCCCCATGATATAAACCTTGAGCCGGGGCACGGCAGCATGGACGCTTCTGCATGCGCGGATGAAGGTTTTCACATCTTTAATGTGTACCACACGCGCCACCAGCCCCAGCACGAGCTGGTCGGGCTCAGCCTTTTTCTGCTTTGCAATAGCACTGAGCTGGCCAACGTCGACGGCGTTTGGGATGAGCATCAGTTTCTCCGGCGGAGCGCCATCCTCAATCTGATAGGCCTGGTTGCGCTGGAAAAGTGTGATAATCCTGTCGCTGTGGGCATAGCACAACCGGCTCAGAGTGGCGAACATATTGTTCCACAGTTCCTTGAAGCGGCTCTGCGAGCGACGCAATTTGAAGTTGCGATCATCCTTTTCATAAATCCAGTCCACACGCCCGATCTCCAGACGACGTTCGCGGGTGTAAATGCCATGCTCGGTTAACAGCACCGGGCGTCCGTATTTCAATTTGCCGACCGTGGCCAGCAAACCGGCATAACCGGTAGACAGAGTATGATACACAGAGGCTTCGGGCAGATCCGCTGACAGGCATTTAAAAATGGGATGGTGGATAAAGCGGCAGGTCCAGAAGTAGTCCACAAATGAGTCATCTTCAGCGTGTTCCGCATACAGCCGTTTCAGGATCGCCCACGCAGACTCCTGCCCGAGGATTTTAGCGGGCGCCAGGCCGCGCGAGTCCGCATCAAAAAAAGCACGGTAAAGTGCAGCAAAATGCCCAAGCTGGTCTGACATGACCGGGCATGTGTGAAATGCTTCAACCTGATCCCAGGCGTTGTCTGCGAGCTTGCCCTGGTGACCACTCGGCAGGTCCATATCGTGCAAATAGAGGCGTCGAATCTCTTTCACATTGGGCGGCAGTTCATAGCCGTACTCCCTCTTGTCGTCGCGATGGGGCAGGATAACAGCGAGGGCAAAAGTGAACTCCGACAAGCCGCAAATAAGCTGGTGTACCCAGGTAGCCACACCACCGGTGACATAGGGATATGTACCTTCTAAGATCAAACAAACATCGGTTTTATTTTGCATAACCATTTTTCACAGGGTGCTTTTGAACCTCGTAATCACAAGCGCCGACCCCAATCAATTTCAAACGACACAATTACCAACGACCAAGATATTTCGGCTCAATGGTTTGATTATTCGCGGCCTTCTTGTCAATCACATTTCGGGCAAGCGTAAAACCACGATTGTATTGCCGGAAGTCAGGATCACTTGTTTTAGTGAAATGGCGGTCACAGTATAGTTTTCGATCGTGCTGCCCACGGAGATGATCTCATCTCCAATGACCGCCAGGGGTTTATTATCATCCCACAGAATCGCGCTTAAAATAAACTCAGACGCGGCAAACCCACTACTATCATGCGTGGAGAAGGTGTCGGAGCCGGCGATGGATTGCACAGCAAGCGAAGTTGCGGCGTTGGCGTTTCTGCTGCCGCCCTGCAGATTTGTACCGTCTCTCGAGTTATCGACCTGGTGAACAGAGCCTGCCCCAGTCATGGATGCGGCTCTTCCGCCAGAGGCATCGTCCTGCAGATGCTGTGTTAGCCAAAACGCAGCCGCGATAAGAAACAGACCCGTTACCAGCGCCAGCCATATAAGCCGACTGAGCTTGTGCGCCGGCAAAAGAGCACGGGAATCAGCGCCGGTTGGTTGCTGCAGGAAGTTTATCTTGATCATCATGCATCATCCTTCAACGAAATGCCGAGTGCAGGCAGAAAATCCTGCGTCACCGTCTCGTGCTGCTCAGTCATGACTTTGCCCGTGCGCAACAACTCCGAAATGGGGTCCCAAAGTTTAACATGCACATTCAGTTCCTGCGCCAGAAGACGGCGTACCACTGGCGATGCGAAACTACCGGTGAGATAAACGCCATCGATTCGATCCATGCCGCTATTGCTTTCGATTTCGCCAAGCCAGGTTTTCACCTCAGCGGCCAGAACAGTGATGAACTCGGACAGCAATCCCTGCAGATGGGAGTTGGCAAATGTGCTCCGACCGGTCCATTCGGGAGTGTGCATACGTTGTTTCAACCTCTCCGCATGCCTGAAGTCGATGGTAAGCTCGGTCATCAGACGCTCGGTTAAGAAACTGCCGCCGGTCTTTAGCCTGGCGAACAAAGGCAGCCTGTCCGGATGCGACAGGATGCAGATCGTCGAGGTCGCGCCAACGTGCATGAGGGCTGTCCATGTGGGCGCCGGTTTATGAAGCGCCTCAAAAGCGTTGTAGAGGCCGAACGCCTCGAGCTCCAGCGAAGACAGCCGCAATCCCGCTTGTTCATAAATGTTGCGATAGCGCCTCAGCTCATGAATCGGCACGGCGCAAGCGATCAGCCTGGCGGTATTCTGATGGCCATTCAAAGCCGGCATTTGCTGACATCGCACAACCAGGGCGCCCGGCGGCGCAGCGCAGTGACGATACATTTCTGCTTGCACGCTTTGCAGCAGTTCATCATGACTCTCAACCGGACCGAGCTGCAAACTGCTGATAGCGGCGGCAGTGGCCGGCAACGAAGCCGATATCTCTACATGCGCCAACGGACGCCGATGCAATAGTGTGCGCAGCCCTTTGATGAGAACCGAATCCGGCGTTTCAAATGAGGTCAGATCGTGAAGCGAAGTCAGATCGACTCTATCGCAGAACCGCAATGAGATATCGCCTCCGTTGCGGCGCCAGCCCACCATCTTGATGTCAGTCGGGCCAAGCTCGATGCCCACGTTAAGTCTTTTTTGAAACAACCTCATTTGATGCGCCCATATAGTTGATCCTCCCACGCTGATCTTCTATCGGGCAGCGGCAGACAAAGCTTGACGCAGAAGCTACAAACTGGCATTAAGTTTTGTTAAAACAGGTGGCTGAATATTTTGGAGCATTCAGGCAAGCACGGATGTGGGAAGGACATAAACAAACTTGATTTTTAGACATAGTTGTGTACCTTAGCAATATGACAGCAAAAGAGGTTAACACTATGGAGCAAATCACCGTCACCTTGCCGGAAGAAACTGCAGAACAGTTAAGAAATGCGTCCAAGAAAATTGGCGTCAAACCGGAAGATTTGCTACTTACTAGCTTGCGGGAGAAACTAGCCAATCTGGATTCAGATTTCACAGACGCCATGCAATATGTGCTCAAGAAGAATTCTGAGTTATACAAGCGTCTTGCATAGCTGAGTCAATAAAGTTCCCTATCACTATTTCAGGTATTGGAACTCTATCGTCAGATTATTGCACAATCAGGTGGCTCACATGGAGTCAGAGATATGGCTGCAAAATATCAAGAGAAAAACTAGCGGATTGGCTCGCCAAAAGTTCATAGTATAGGAGAAGCATAGACATTGAAACGCAGGCAATTCTTAAAAACAGCATCAGTCTCAACCCTGTGGCTCGGGATGCACGGGAGCATCGGTTTGGCTGGTTGGCTGTCTCCATTACAAAGGGAAAGTGTCGACAGCGAACGCATCCTCAGCCTCAAACTCCAAACCTCGGCGCCGTTGCAGCAGATGAAAGATTTCTATCAAGGCATGCTTGATTTCCCGGTTTTAGAAGAAGCCGCGGACCAAATCACATTCCAGGCTGGCCGAACCAATCTCACTTTTGTGAGAAGCTCGCAGGTATCGGCAGAGCCCGCCTATCACTTTGCTTTTAACATTCCGGAGAACAAGTTTCTCGCAGCCAGAAACTGGCAGGCCGAACGCACTGCATTGGTCATACCGCAACAAGAGCATTTGCACGATCCCCGCTTTCCGAAAGATATCGTGCATTTCAGCCATTGGAATGCGCATTCCGTCTTCTTCCACGATCCTGCTGAAAATCTCGTGGAGTACATCGCCCGACATGATTTGAACAACGCTGCTGAAGGCGCCTTCACGCCCGCAGACATCCTTTATGCCAGTGAAATCGCTTTTGTCGTGGACGATGTTCCTCTCGCAGCACAGGGAATTGGCAAAGCAGCAGAATTACAGCAATACCGCGGCGGCAGCGAGCAATTCATGGCAATCGGAGACGAACATGGTTTGCTGCTGGTTATGAAACGCGGCCGCAGGGCCTTCGGAAATGGCAAACCGAGGGAGGTTTTCCCGACACAGGCGGTTATCCGCGGTGAGAGAAGCAGCGAGCATGAAATTCCGGGGTATCCGCATCGGATCAAGATGGCCTCATGATCTGCGGGAAAAGCTCCGTCCCCGGTTCATTTCTATTTGATTTGATCGCGAACACTCGCTAAAATTGGTGCGTGATTCGTTTATCAGGATATAGGTTTTAAAAAAAACTCCTTTCAAAGAACTTCACGACAGATTAATTCTCTCAACGGCAAGATGGTTGGAAGTACCTATCATCTCAAGTGAAAAGGAATTTGATAGAGTCGAAGGTGTTGAGGTAATCTGGACCTAACTTGAGCGATTCTTTTGTATGGGTGGTTTGGGTTCAAGCTTCAGCTTGCCTGGGCGGCAGGAATGCACGCTTCCAAGAAACGCTCTGTATGCGACAGTTTATTGTGATGTTAAATTATGTTAAATAACTAAAATGCCTGGGCATGGTGCAAGATGATCAGTCAAACACGGAAATCGATCCCAAGGGGGTCAAATGCAAAAGCGAAGGGCGAAGCCCTGGAAAACGAAATCACGCCAAACACACAAAGCCCTGAAAGGGCGACATAGTCTACGCCCCGTTATATCTAGAAAGAAATTAAGATGCTCTACCATAACATAACCAAAATTTATAGAAAAATATAAACGCAGAGTTCGCAGAGAACGCAGAGAGGGGGATACGATTTATAAGACAAAAGAGTGTTCCGATTCCATACACATGTAGAATTGCTACGAGATGGAATTGAGTGTGTGGTAAACAAACTACAGGAATAAACTTAAAAAGACTCTGCGAAGCTCTGCGTCCTCTGCGTTAGATAATAAAGCATCGTATAAAAATCAAATTGAGTTGACGCAAAGCGGATATATACACACAAGGCCTTGTGGCAAGGTGGGCGCCTTTCTTGATATTCGAGCTACCCTATTTCGCCCTTTCAGGGCTTTTGGAGAGGTTTTTATCCATTTTTTCCAGGGCTGCGCCCTTCGCTGTTGCATTTCGCCCCATTCGTGGCTGGTTGTCAGCGACCATGCGGGTAAAACATTATTCGCCGGAGCAAACAACGCATAACTCCGAACCTCTGTTGCTTGTATACAAAACCACGCCCCGCGTGGTCGGCGCTAAAGCTTGAACACCCTTCATATAACCCATTAATGAAGACTTTTTTACATGAGTCGCTCAATTTAGGCTGGAATTAATGTCATTTGGAAAAAAGATACGCAACAAGAATTAGCACCTCCAACACTTACCTGGTAGATTCCGGCGGCGCCTAACCACAGCCGAGCAATCGCAGAAAAGCAGGCGACGGCTCAGATTATTCAGCCCAAAGCTTCCCGCCATCCTCCACCCACCACCCCGTCACCGGCCGCATATAATCGGGCAAATTCGCAAAAGAATTGATCCTGCGGCAAATGGCCGCCGCGCTGCTGTAATCTCCGGATTCATAATGCGCCTCTGCCAGCCAGAGGTGGGCAGCGGGATCGTGTGGCGCCAGGCTGACGGCCGTGGACAGCACGCGCCTGGCTTTATCGAGCTCGCCGGCGGCGAGCAAAGTGCGGCCGTATTCATAGATGGCGCGCGTGTGCCTGGGATTGGCGATCAGATACGAGCGATACTCCTGAATCGCAAGTCGGCGATAATGCTCGCGCAGCTCACGGTCCAGCACGTCGAGATAGCAATACAGGTCATAAGCGCGCGCCAGCTCAAGCCGGCATGCATTGTCACCCGGGTTGCCAGCAAGCTGCGCCCGCAAACTCTCGATGCGCCCGGAAATTCTGTCTTCCATATCTATGAGCGCCGTGGCGGCCATAACTTTGCTGTCGGAGGTCGCCGTCCGCACCACGTCGCGCAAAATGGCGACTGACTCCCGCGTCATCAGCTTCGAGAGTTTTCGGATGGCGGTTTCTTCAAGCTGGCGGTCGTTTGATTTGAAGACGTCGCGATAGGACTGCATGTCTATTGCTTCCTGATGCATCTCAAAAATGTCCGGCGTCCGGCGCGTCAGCAGCCGGGTGTAGCTTTCCGGCGCCAACTCCGGCTCCACATCGAAATATGCGCTGCGGCGCAGGCCGGCAACATTGATGACATGCGCCAGGATGAGCGTGGCCAGAAGCCCGTAAACAGGCAGGATAAGCGATAAAGACAGGGTTATCCAGGCAAAATTCGTCTCGACTTTGAAGTCTCTGAACCGGATACTCTTCAAAATGAAATACGCCATCAACACCAGCAAAACGTGCAGCGCGAAGGCAAGTAGCTTCAGCCAGCCAGGCAGGGTGACGAGCCAATAGCCTGCCAGCGCATCAACCGCAATGATCAGGCAAAACCCAATGTTTTTCAAAATAGTTATCATTGTCATTCGAGTTTATCGTGCTTCGTTCACACTCCAATGCGTCTACAAGGTTGTTTTCAGCCACGGATGAACGCGGATTTTCATGGATATTTGTTGCCTGTAGAAGCCAACAAATTAATTGCCAAGCTAGAACGCTCGTGAGACCGGCCATATAACACTCAGGTGACTTAACCTGGTTCAGGCCGGGGCTTACTTTCAATTCGCAGAGGCCTGTTCGCCGGTTCCAGCCTGACCCATAAGATATTGAATGTCATCAAATATACCCGCCCGGCGCTTAATCTCACCGGTCCACAGCCGTTCTTCGGCAGTTTTTACCATGCTTTCATACGACCCCTCACTCGCTTGCAGCGTGCTGACGCCTGTGCGGAATTGCAGCACATCATCACGGCCTTCAAAGGGCTTCAAACCATAATTCTGTATCTCGTTTGTAATACGCTCAATGATCTTCTGGCAGTCCTCCGCCTGCTGCTCCGGCAAAATGACGGCAAATGTACTTTCGTTACGATATTTTGAGATGATGTCTGTATCGCGAAAGATGTTCGAGAAAATCCAGTTCATGACCGTCAGGATGTTTTTTTGTTCGGATGGTTGCATGCGGTCAAAATAGCGAATTTTAAGTAGCAGCAACGACAAAGGATGCTCAAAACGCCGGGCGCGGGCGATTTCATACGCCAGCCGTTTTTGAAAATGAATGTAGTTGAACGCGCCGGTTATCTCGTCGGCAACATTCTTATCCTTGAAATGCTGAAACATCATGGCTTGCTCGACGGCGATCGACACCCATTGCGCCAGAGTTTCGAACACTTTGACAGCATTGGCTGTGAAATCGAAAAATGGGATGCGCTCGACGTTGATGACACCAACCAGGGCGCCGTCTTTGCGTAATATTGGTGCAGACATGATAAGACTGTGATTCTGGAACTTCGCCATCTCGCCGCTGCTCACATCGCGGTTCAGGGCCACCATGGCCTTCCGGCGCACAACTTCGCCGACCATGCCTTCGGTTAGCTCCAGAATATCCGGCAGCGGCGACGCCGGCCACTCACCTTTGCGCACGATGCGCCGCAATCTGTTCTTGTCGACAACATAAACGGAAGCACAGGTCACATTTAACTGCTCTTTAAGAATTTCGGGAATGCGGTTATACAGCTCCATGGGCTCGGATTGATCGATCTGAGTAAGCTGCTCAAACAGGCTCACCATGGTGGTGGACTGCAAGGCTATGCGCTTTTCCAGCTCCCATTTGGAGCCGGTCAGAGCCTGATGCTCAATCGCCAGATTGTCATAATCCTCCTGTGCTGACTCATATTTTGCATGCAGCTTTTCATATTTTTTGCGATAGTGGTTGCGGATTTCACCAATCACCCCGCCTGCCAGCAGGAATAAAAACGGCATGATGTACGCACCGTGCGGAAACACAAACGAGCTGAAATCGACAAGGCCGGCATGAGAAGCCAGGACGATATATGAAACCGCGGTCATCGCCCCGGCAAACAAGCCCTGCGCCAAACCATAGCGCGAGGCGATCAAAAGAACGACGCTCCAATACGGGTGTGGATGCACGGAGACAAAGGCGCCGGACTTGTTTACGACAAACAAATCGATAGCAGCCAGCAACGCCAGCCCGAAGCATGTTTCCACAACAAAAGCATATTTTCTGAACATTGGCGAACTCAATAAAAATAATAAAAATCCACAGACAACGTGCGGTCGTTCTCGCGGCCAGATAGAGATTCCAGGTTACCGACAGCGACCAGGGATCGCAGGCGAAGATTGCGACTGAGGTAATATTCGAGCAGCAATCGCCCGTACAGAACATCTGAATTCCGGCTGGCTTCATATCCAACGCTGCCGCCTACCTCAAAATAGAATTTGCCGCTAAGCTGACGCGTCAGCGCCATGCCGACATAGTGCAGTGTTTGCTGCTCCGGGATCGCCAGAATCGCAGCTCCGTTGGCATCGTCATAATCAAAGTCGAGATGATAAAACTGATAATAGGTGTATAAATTTGCCGGCCAGGTGTAGCCAATTTGCGCCGTCGCCCGGCGCGCGCGGCTGAATGTCGCGTCGCCGGCGATGCCGTGGCGCTCGTATGCGAACCGGTTCCACAAAACCAGGTTCTGCAGCAAAGTCAGGTTGAGGTCAGATTGCAGCCGGTCGACGCTGCCATCGACAAAAGCCGCGATCAGCGGATCTTGCCAGCTTGCGTTCACCTGAGCCAGCAGCTCCAACGTGTTTTGCGCAGAAAAACGCCAGCGGGCGCGCGCCTCACCGCCCGGCCGGAGGTTGCCATCATGTACGCGCGCCAGAGCTGTGACTTCGGAGTGCAACTTTGCGCCTGAACTCGACAATCCAAACCCAAGACGCTGATATTCTTGATCTGCGAAATTCCCCTGGTCAGAAGAATAGCTGTCCTGCTGCAATAGCAGCTTGAAGCTAAGCAGCGAGGATTGCGCCTTGCTTACAATCAGCCGAAATGTACGCCGGAAGAAATCATCCGATTGTTGCTGCGTTTCAATCTCTGCTGAAATTGCCTCATTGCGCTGACGCCGGACCTGTAGCAGGCGCTGATGTGCGGGCGCGCCGTCGGGGTGGTTGCCTGCCAGCTCATGTAACCTGCGGCTTGCACTCACCCAGTCGCCGGCAAGCAACTCAGTCTCCGCCAGATCGATATGCAAAAGGAGATCATCGGGATGGCGCGCAGCCAGCTTTCTGAATGTTATCAGGGCCGCCTTGTAGTCGCCTTCAGCAAGATGGCTGCGCGCCAGCAATTGATTTGCCTGCTGATTTTGTGGGTCGGCTTGCAGCACCGGCTGCAGCCTTTCACGGCATGCGGCGTAATCTTGCAGGATATACAAAGCCCGGGCAAATTGCAGATGCAGGGTCAAGTCATTGGAATCGACGCTGAGCAAATCGTCATATAAACGCGCGACTGCTTCTTTCTCGCCCAGATACGCCAATGCGCCCGCGCGCACGACGGTTTGTTCTTGCGCCACAGGCCCGGCGTAAGGAGCGGGCAGAGAATCCAGCAGGGTCAGGGTTCGCCGGAATTCCATGGTTGCTGCTTGTTTGTCGCCATTCTCAGCCAACAGCACTCCGAGGTGATAATGCGTGTAATAGTCTCCCGCATGACGCTCATGATATTTTCTGAACACCGGCTTTGCCGCCTCCGGCTTACCGCTCCAGGCATAGGCCAGCGCCAGCATCCGCAGGCTTGCGCTATCCTGTACGGCCTGAGTCAAATGCTCAGCAGCTTCTTCGTGAAATCCGTGCTCAAAATAAAAACGGCCGGTTTCCAGTGGCAGAGCCGCCCAATCCTTGTGAGCCGTCTGAATCTCATCGATGACGCGGTGCATGGAGTCATAGTCGCGTTGCAGCCAGTAGACATCTGCATACCGGAACTGCAGGTCAGGATTGTCCGGATCGCGGTACATCAGGTGCTCGCACACCGACGCAGCTTTATTAAAATCACCGTTACGAATGTACAGCGGCAACAGCGCATGCTGATAAGGCGCAGGGCTCTCGCTCAAATTAACCAGGCGCTCATAGATCGCAATGCTCTGCGCAACGTAATTTTCACGCGCCAGAGTTTGTGCAGCGAACAGGAGAAAGGATTCATCGTCAGGATTGTATCTGTCCGCACCTTGCTTCAGCAGTTGGATGGCTTCTTCATCCTTGCCCTGCGTCAGATACAATCGGGTGAGCTGCATGCGGGCATCCACATTGTCCGGCGTGTGTGCCAGCGTTGTCTCCAGTTGGGTTTCAGCCGACTCATACTGGCCCTCCAGAACCAACAGGCGCGCATATTCTGTGGCGAACGGTGGAGCAAGCTCACCCAGACCGGCGAGGCTGGCATAGAGCGTTTTGAGTTTGCCGTAATCCTGCTGTTGCAGATAATAAAGACGTAATTCATCCAGCGCCGCCTGATGTGTGGGATTGCTTTCCAATAAAGTCAGAAAGGCTGCCTCCGCCAACTCCGGTCTGACCATATTTTGGTAGAGATAGGCGAGCTCCTCGAGATACACGCTGCTTTGCGGGAAGGCATCCGCAAGCTGGCGCAAGGTCACGGCCGCCTTATCCGTTTCGCCATGATGCGCATAGAGTTCGGCAAGCTCGTGGCGCAGGGCCGTATCGCCGGGTGTGTATTTGAGCCGGAGGTTGTAGTAATCAAAAGCGCGCTCTGGGTAGCGGTCAGCCGTCAGGTCGACCAGTCGTGCGAAGTAGCCGCTGTCGAGCACACGGTCAAAATACAGCCGCTCATAATGCCCGATGGCGCGTTCCATTTCACCTTGAGCGATCAAGAGTTCAGCCAGTCGCTGGCGCAGCGCGGTGTTCTCCGGATTTGCCCGCAGCGCATTGCTGAACGCAACGACAGCGAATTCCGGCTGATTCAATTCAAGATAGACATTGCCGAGTCGCTGGCGCGCTTTGGCGTTGTCCGGCTGCAGATCGAGCAAGCGCAGCAAATGCGCCCTGGCGTGCTCGTAGCGCCTGAGGTAAAGATTGAGATCGATGAGTTTGCCGAGCAGGGCAACCTCATCAGATGATGCCTGTAACTGAGT
>CAZVSL010000136.1:0-12500 GCA_964629935.1 uncultured Calditrichaceae bacterium
AAGCTTTCCATCGGCATCGCGCCCGTAGTGCTTGTCAAAGAACAACAGCACCTCCAATTCTATTGCGAGACATATAAAGCTGATTGGCTGCATCACTCTCCGACTTCAGATATCGATTGTTGAGCAAAACTCAGCGTGCGCCGCGATCTGGCTTGCATTTAGATATACTGCAATTTCCTGTCAAGGAATCAGACAACAGGAAGCTGATCATATCTCGGTAGTGTCTTTGTGGCCATCGTAGGTTAACTAACCTGAAAAATTCATAAACTTGGCTTAATCCTGCGGTAAGACTTCAACAAACATGGCCTTAGCGGGATAGTACTCTTATATATGAATTTTTCAGTTAGACGGCCTGCTCCGCATGTTGTTGAGCGGAGACTTTCCCTGCGCGAGGCGCATTTTTATGTTATTAATTCTGGCTAATCTCAGGAAAATGTGATGCGTGTTAATCTGAATTGTCTCGCTTTCGTTTGTTTTGTTCTTCTGGCCTCATCCGGATTGTATGCGCAGGAAAATGGCGGCTTTTGGGTGACCGGTACGGGCAGCGCCTTTTTGAACGAAGACATCACACCGGCCGAAGCCAAACACAAGGCCCGCAAGCGCGCCCGCGCTGACGCCATCGAAAGGGCTTTGGGTGTAAGTATAACTGCTGAGCGCTACCTGCAACAATTTGAGGTTTCAAGAGAAATGGGCGAAGTGGTAGAATCCGGAGAATCCTTTGCTGACTATATCCGGGAAAGCCGGCGCGGGCGGATTGTGGATGAGGACGAGTGGCAGGAGAACTCCGAAGTCATCAACATGGATGGCGACGAAGTCATAAAATACCGGGCCAGCAATCGTTTCCTTATCATCGAAGAAGAAAGCACACCCGATCCCAACTTCAAGGTCGGCCTGCAGCTATCCCAGTCACAATATCAGGAAGGCGACGGCGTATCCTTTAGAGTTAATGCCACTCAGGATTGCTATCTGACAATTTTTAACGTCGCAGCCAATGATTCTGTCTACCTGATTTTTCCAAACGAAATCGAGAAGTCGAACTGGCTGAGTGCAGAAGAGACCCGCACGATTCCCGGTTTTGGCTATTCTTTCACGGCCTCCTTGCCGCCCGGCAAAAAAGCAGCGATGGAGTCTATCATTGTTGTCGCCACCAAAGATTCTGTGATTTTTCGCGGCCGGGAGATCACAACCTCCGGCATCGGTTACGCCACCGTCTGGAAAACCGGTCTAAATCAGGTGTGGCGTTGGGTTTCAGAAATCGACCCGGCCCGGCGTGTGGAGGCGATCGCCTCATTTAAGATTTTCAAATGATCTCATAAAGCTCTTGGGAGGATGATCATGATTACGACGAGATTGGCAGCACTGGCTGTTTGCTGCGCAGTTTTCTGTGCAGACGCCATCACCAGCACCTGTCAGGCCCAATGGTTCGAATCCTACAAAGCCGGCCTGGAGGCGATGGAGCGCCGGGAGTGGCATCGGGCCATCGACCTCTTAAAAGACGCGCTGGCAGACAAAAGTAAGGACACCCAGAAAATTCGCGCCAAGGGTGTGATGTTCATCGAGTATTACCCCAACCGTGAGCTTGGCGTCTGTTATTTCCATACCTGTGAGATGGAGATGGCAAAATATCACCTCGCAACCTCTATCAGCCACGTCTCTACCGGCCGGGCCCGCGATTATCTCAAACGCATCAATCGCGGTGACCATCACCATTGCAAAGACCAGATCAAGTCTCGTGACCGATTTAACCCTGCAGTCAGCGGGGCGAAATCAGGGCGCAGAGACCGCCCCAGACGCCGTCCATCAGAGCCGGCGGAACTTGCCGTGCAGATGTATTTTGTCGAGCCTTCCAACAATGGTTACCTGGATGCCGGTGAGGCCGGCAAAATCATTGTCGACGTCAAAAACAATGGCCGCGGCGATGCATACGATGTGCATGTCAAACTCACGCCAGAGAGCGACGTTTCCGGCGTCAAGATTGGTTTTGCCCAACCGATAGAACACCTGCCGCCTGGCAGCCAACAATCCGTGGTCATCGGCGTTTCCTGCGAACCGACGGTGGCCAGCAAGCAGGTGCGCCTCAAAATAGATGTCACTGAAGCCAACGGTTTCGATCTCGATCCTTCCGCCTATGTCACCTTCGATACCAAGGAGCATGTACCGCCTGAAATTGTAATCGCGGACATCGGCATCGATGACCATTCGCAGAACCGTCGCATCGAACCGCGCGAGATTGTCGACATAACAGCGCGCCTGAAAAATGTTGGCCCGGGCCAGGCGCGCGTCGTGCGGGCCTCGGTGCAGGCTGGCGAAAATGTCTTCTTGACACCGGACTCAGACAGGGAGTTCATGCTTGGCGACCTGAGACAGGGAGATTTTGAAGACATCAAATTCACGGTGTTTACCAACAGCAAAGCAACGAGTTTGCCGATTGAAATTGTGGTTAAAGATGAGCACGGACGGTACAACAAAGCTGTACCGCTCGACCTGCCGTTCGACAAGCCACAGCTTGCCAGCAACGAGCTGATCGTCAGCGGTGATGCAGACTCAGATTCGCAGGCGTTTCAGGGCAATCCCCTGTCTATCGATGTCGATGTCGATATCCCGAAAAGCCAGAACCACAACCCCGATGCAATCGCCATTATCCTGGGCGTCGAACAATACGCCAGCATCCCCAACGTGACATTTGCCAAGCGCGACGCCGCCATTTTCAGGGAATATGCGATTCAGGTGCTGGGTGTGCCGAATAGCAAAAACAATCTGTACTACAAAACCGACCAGGATGTCACCAAAGGCGAATTTCTCAAACTATTCACCGGCAGCGGCTGGCTCAAGAAACGCGTGCAGCCGACCTCCGATGTCTATATCTTTTTTGCCGGTCACGGCGCCCCGGATGTGAAAGAGAAGACGCCCTATCTGATTCCGTTTGACGGCGATGCCAATTATCCGTCACAAACCGGATTCAGTCTGAACGAGCTTTACTCTGAGCTGGCCAAAATTGAGACAAAGTCTATCACCGTTTTCCTGGATGCCTGCTTCAGCGGCGGCACGCGCGAGAACACCATGCTGCTGGCAGACGCGAGGCCGCTCATGATAAAAGTAGACAACCCCATTCTCATGGCTGAAAACATGGTCGTATTTTCGGCAGCCTCCGGTCATCAAATCAGCAGCGGCTACCCGGCCATGCAGCACGGCTTGTTTACCTATTTTCTGCTCAGAGGACTGCGAGGCACAGCGGATGCAAATGAAGACGATGCCATCAGCGTAGCAGAGCTGGAGGCTTATTTGAATGAAAACGTTTCGCGCACAGCCGGCACGCTGGACAGAGAGCAAACACCCCAGGTGGTCGGCAAAAACAAGGACCGCGAGTTGGTACGATTCTGACTTTTTGAATCGTGTATTCAGAGTTTGCCTCGCGTCAGTAATTTCAGGGCTAGGCTCGCGGTGCTGAGTTCGCAAAAGTCTGAAAACATCAGGAGGTATCGGCGTTTTTTGCCTCCATTGAGTCTCACAAACGACAATGATGCTGTTGACAAATCGGAGGAAGGAATATGAGGTCCTGGATACTTTTCGTTTTAATCTTGCCGCTGCTCGTCCCGACGGATGGCTTCGCTCAAAAACGTAATAATCAATGGGAGTTTTTTGTCGGCGCCGCAGTGCCGCTTGCGCCGGAGGGCATTGAAGATGTCGTCAATGTCGGATTTAGTATACACGGGCAGTATGTCATTTTTCTGACACCCAAATTTGGCCTCAGTATTGGCATCGCCGGCGAGACCTTCACTGAAAATGACGATGTAAGCGATGCCGGCATCGATGGTGAGCTGAAGGTTGCTGAGCTCGGAATTGGGCTTCGTCCATATCTGACGCCGTTGGCATCCAGCGTTCAATTTTTCCTTTTCGGCATGGGCACCTATAATCGCGTCGAAGCTACCTTTACAGATGAGCTAGGGTTTGAGGTGAACGCGGATGAAAGAAAACCGGGCGTGGCCTTTGGCGCGGGCCTTGAAGTACCGTTTGGGCCGAAATTCAATCTGCTGCTGCAAGGCCTGACGCGTGTGATTTTTACCGAAGGCGAGAGCTTCTCATTTGTCGGTATCACCGCCGGTCTGGCCCGCTAAACGTGAGACTAGCTAGCTTCCATCTGTCCTGTTTTGAACAAGCGAAAGGAATGATCTATGCGATACTTAAAATCGGTTTTGTTGCTGCTTGTGCTGGTCGGGGGCGTGAGCAATATTTCAGCGCAGGGACGAAACAATCAGTTTGAGTTGTATGGCGGTGCAGCGCTTCCGCTCAGTCCTGATGAGTTTAAGGATTCCTTCAAGGTTGGTTTGAGCCTCAACTTACAGTATGTGTTTTTCCCATCGCCGAGACTGGGCATTCCATTCTTTGTCGGCGTCGAGGGGTTTACAGTCGACAATGATGGGATCAGCGATCAGTTTGGCCAGCAGTTTATTGTGGGCCAGCCGATCGTTGATAACGTCGGCAATGTCATTGGACAAGCCACCGGGGGCACGTTGGACGCCGAAGGAACCGCCGGTGCGCTGAAGTTCGGACTCGGCCTGCGACCTTATCTCACGCCACTCGCCTCTCCAATCCAGCTTTTTCTTTTTGGCTCGGGCACGTTCAATATTGTGCGTGACGAAGAGCAGATAAACGGCGGCACGGTCCAGTGGCAAGACTTTTCAGGTAATCAGAGAAGTTTTGATCTCTCGGACCAGGATATTATCAATCTGTTTGGCCAGCGGGAATTCGAGGAAGACTTTGAGAAATTTGGCATCTCGGCCGGCGGCGGCATTGAAATCCCGGCAGGTGCAACGGTTAACCTGATATTCCAGGGTCTGTTCAATATCATTTTTACCGATGAGGAATCCACAACTTTTGTGGGCGTAACAGCAGGTCTGGTGTTTTAGTCTTAGATTGAGCCATATAGAGTCGGTTTTATCCCTTAGTTTGATAGAAAAGTTAACCTGGAAAAACATTCAGACATCACAAATTCAGGAGGTAAACATGCGTTCCATCGTTTCTATGCTCGTACTTCTTGCACTCGCAACGTCATTCTGGGCATGCGGCGGTTCAAAACCTTTGACCCAAACCAGCGCCGATCCCATACCGGAATGGTTCACAAATCCACCACAGGATCCGAACTTTCTTTATGCAGCCAGAACCGCAGCGTCACGGGATCTGAACCTGGCCATTGACAAGGCGATGACCAGTGCAAGAGCTGAGATCGCCCGGCAGTATGAGGTCAAAGTTGATGGTCTCACAAAAAGTTTTCAGGAAGAAGTTGGCACGGATGAAGATGCGGAGATCAACCAACTGTTTTCACAAACAGTCAAGACTATTGTTTCAACCCAACTTATGGGCAGCAGGGCGAGCAAAACGTCTCATCACAAAGACGGCAACAATTATCGCGCATACGTTTTGGTTGAGTACCCCATCGGGGCAGCCAACGAAGCATTTATGAACGCCCTGAAATCCAACAGGAATATGTACACGCGCTTCAGAGCATCGGAGGCTTTCAAAGAAATGGATGAAGAGGTGAAGAAGTACGAAGAGTGGAAGCAGAAACAGATGCAGATGCAAAACCAATGATGCAGGCACTGTGAGGCAGCGTTGGTTGGCGCCCTGGCTAATGGTTATTTTGCTCCTGTGCTCAATCCAACCGGGAAGGGCGCAGGAGTATCCCTATTGGTTTTATAATCAAGCGGGACTCCGGTGTGGCGCTGTTGCCGTCGGCTACACCATTCGCGGCTTCCTGGCAGACTCGGCGGCAACCCGGGCCATGCGGAATGGCCACGAAAACTTTGCGCGTTATCAGGCCACGCAGTTTGAAGGCGGGCACACCTTTTGGAGCACGGAGCTCGGCATGCTATGGATGAGCTCCAATCTCAGCGAATCTTTCGATTCCACTGCGGTCGAGCGCGCAGCCAGGCTTCTGGCGCCTGCCGATACCTTCATGACCGAGGATATGGTATGTGTGCTGCTGGCCTCTTCAGGTTGCTCCGTGGAGAGATGGTATCGTGATTTCCAATCTCCGGAGGATTTGCCCTCGCCTTCCTGGGTGCACGAATCGTCGAATGACCCGCGTTATTTTCACGCTGTCGGCATGGCGCCGTTGTATTTTCACGAAACCAGCTCATGGCTGCAGGCTGAAGAAAAAGCGCGCATCAATCTCGCCCGCCAGGTTCATACGCAAACCCGCGCCGTGCAAAAGTCCGGATACGACAGCCAGGAAATTCTGGAAGAGAACACCTCCGTTGTCCTGCATAACATGGAAGTGGCGGCCAGATGGCGTGATATGCAGAAAGAAATCGTTTATGTGCTGCTGCGGGTAGCGAAACAAAATGTGAGCATCACACTTGAATCGATGAACGCGGATTCTGTCGAAACAAATGAGTAGTGCTGCGACTGACAATTTCGAGAGCCTTTGCCCGGGCTGCTTTGCAAATAAAGGCGAAGCTTCCGTCTGCCCGCAGTGTGGCTATGATGAAAGCGGATTCCGCAGCCCCCTGGCCCTCTCCACCCGCACGCTGTTGCATAAGCAGTTTTTGGTCGGTCGTGTGCTGGGCAAGCCGGGCGGCTTTGGCATCACGTATTTCGGCTGGGATACGAAGCTGCAGACGACAACAGCCATCAAAGAATACCTGCCACGCGAGTTTGTCAGCCGCGGCAAGGATGGCACCACCGTTACGCCGCATACGGAAGAAGATAGCAAAACTTTCCAGCAAGGCCTGGAGCAATTCCTGGAAGAGGCGCGTAATCTGGCCCGCTTTGACCATCGTAATCTGGTGCGGGTCCGCCACTTCTTCGAGGAAAATGATACCGCCTATCTGGTGATGGATTACCTCGAAGGGTGCAACCTGGATGAGTACCGCAAACAAAAGGGCGGCAAACTCTCGGAGCCGGAAGCCATCGATATCACCCTGCAAGTGCTGGACGGCCTGCAGCAAGTGCATGAAAAGGGCCTGTTGCACCGGGACATTAAACCGCAGAATATCTACATGACCAGCGACGGCCGGGCCATTCTGCTCGATTTTGGCGCAGCCCGGGTCGCCATGGGCGGCATGACCCGTAGCCTGTCCGTTGTGCTGACGCCCGGATTTGCGCCGTACGAGCAATACTCACGCCGGGGCTTGCAGGGACCCTGGACCGATATTTATGCCTGCGCCGCCACGCTGCACTATCTCGTAACCGGCAAAGTGCTGCCGGAGGTAACAGAAGAGCTTGGCGAAAACACCTTTTCGATCATCGAAAAGAACGGCAGCCTTGTGTCGCCCGCCCTGCGTGAGGCATTACGGCCCGCCCTGGCAATCGAGCCTGAAAGCCGGCCCCAGGACGTCGAAGCGTTCCGGCAATTGCTGCTTGACGCCAAACACCTTATTACTGCAGATGATGCCGCTACCGTCCTTATCAAGGAACCCCGACCAGCAAAAAGCGCAAAAAGCGCCGCCGCTGCCGAACCAACAGGTATAGAAAAGACGGATGTCGACCGTCCCGCACGCAAGAAGCCAGTGATGTGGTTGACCCTGTCACTGACAGGTCTGGCTCTGGCGGCAATCCTGTTCTTTGTTTTTAGGCCTCCTGCTGAAGACACTGGCACAGGCGGCGCCACCGAAACCGAAGTCGCAACAGAACAACCCGTTGAAAGCAGAGAGCAGCTTGCTGCAAAACAGGTTGACGCCTCGGACATATCAGAGGAGTCAGATGACATTACGCCAACTGAAAAAGTAAGCAAATATCAGGAGCATCGCCAGGCCGGCGACCGTTTGTTTGAAGAAAAGCAATTCGAAGCGGCGCTGGCAGCCTATGAGCTTGCCCTGGCTGAGAAGCCCAATGATTCCCATGTCAGCGACCGGATAAAAGAGTGCGAGCATGCTATAGAAGAGGCAAAAGCGGCAGAACGGGAGGCACGATACGCCAAAACCAAAGCTGAAGGCGACCGGCTTTTCAAGCAGGGCAAGCCGGAAGCGGCAAGAGCAAAGTATCAGGCTGCCATCAAACTCAAGCCCGACGACCCTTATCTCGAGCGACAGATCGACAATTGCACCAGCATGGCCTTCATACCTGGCGGCGCCTTTCTCATGGGCGCCAAAGAGTCGGTCGATGAGCGCCTGCACATGGTAGTTCTGGATGCGTTTTATATAGACAAGCACGAAGTTACCGTAAAGGAATATCAGGAATTCCTGGAGGAGACGGGTTCCGCCAGGCCGCCACAATGGCAACGGCAGTTGCAAAATCCGGAACATCCCGTTGTTTTTGTCACATGGGCTGATGCCAATGCTTTTGCAGAGTGGCAGGGCAAACGCCTGCCGACCGAAGCCGAATGGGAGTACGCTGCTCGCGGTGGTCTGGAAAACAAGATCTACCCCTGGGGCAATGAACCTCCGGAATCCAAATCAGAGTTCGATGAGCGGTTTAGTCTCGACCGCCGCGGTAAATTACGACCCGTAGGCAAATATGCCGCCAATGGATACGGCCTGTATGACATGGCAGACAATGCCTGGGAGTGGTGTGCAGACTGGTTTCAAGTAGATTACTACCAAACCAGCCCGGACCAGAATCCACAAGGTCCGGAAAGCGGGAGCCGGCGGGTGGTGCGCGGTATCGCGGCTTCAGAAGCATTTGCTGCTTACAATTTTCGCTGCCACGCACGCTTCGCTGAAGTGCCCACTGAAAGAACGCCGTTTATCGGTTTTCGCTGTGTCATGGATGTCGAATGATGCGATAACAGTCTTATAAGGATGATTCACATGAATAGAAGCCTCCCTCTATCGTCAGCTTTCCCGGCAATTATCTTATTGCTTTTTTGTGTGCAGCCCACTTCTGCCCAGGAGGACTATGAAAAATGGCTGAAACAACATGAACAGGCATTCCAACAGTTCAAGGAAGAACGCGATAGAAAGTTCGTGGCGTTCCTCAAGAAGGAATGGCAGAACATGCAGCTCCGCGATGGCCTGGAACGCTACGAGCAGCCTAAACCTGTCGTCATACCTGAGGCCGAACGGGTGCCGCCGCGTGACGTACGCCCTCCTGACAGCAAGATCATCAGAGACATCCCGGTTCCGGATTATGTCCCCGTGGATCTGCCGGACTTGGATACCACGCCGGACCTCGTCCCCGGCAAGACCGAGGAAATCGAGTATTTTGATATGCCGCTGAAAGTCACGGTTGATGACGGTTTCTATTCAGGTTTCGATGGCGCGGTTGATAATGAGGGTATCGGCGCACATTGGCAGCGCCTGAGTAATCTGAAATACGAGCCGCTGCTCATGCAGGTACAATTCCTGAAAGAGCAGATGGAACTCAATGATTGGGGCTATGGCCGTCTGCTGCACGCCATCGCCACGCAGCTTTATCCCAAATCGAAAAATGACAGGAATCTATTTCTATGGTTCATGCTGTCGAAATCAGGGTATGCGGCCCGTATCGGCTACCACGACGGTCTCGTCTTCCTGTTGCTGCCATCAGAAAACACGATTTATGGGCAGCGCTTTTTCAACATAGATGGTACGCGCTATTACCTGCTATCCTTTGATGACTCACCTGCAACAGTTCAATCCTTGTTTACTTATGACGGAGACTATCCCGGTGCAACGGCGCCGTTTGGCCTGGGCGTCAGGAACCTGCCTTTGCTTGCGGAGCGCACTTCGCAGCGACAGGTTGCATTTCGCTACGGCGGCAAGATGTTCGAATTCGATGTGCAATATAACCGCAGCCTGGTCTCTTTTTTTGAACACTACCCTCTGACCGATATGCCGGTCTATTTTGGCGCACCTATTTCTGCGGCTGCTTCCCGTTCGTTGGTCGCCGGGTTGAAGCCAATAATCAAAGGCAAGACCGAACTCGAGGCTGTGAATATTCTGTTGCGATTTGTGCAGACCGCCTTTCCTTACAAGACCGACGGCGACCAATTTGGCCGGGAGAAATACCTTTTTGCAGAAGAGACTTTATTTTACCCCTATTCTGACTGCGAAGACCGTTCTGTGCTGTTCGCTTATCTCGTCCACCAACTACTCGGACTCGATGTTATCGGGCTGAATTATCCGGGCCATATTGCTACGGCGGTGGCATTCTCTTCGCCGGTTGATGGAGAGCATCTTGTACACGGCAATCGTAATTTTGTGATCTGTGATCCTACCTATATCAACGCTACGGCCGGCATGACCATGCCCGCTGTGGCACAAGTCCGGCCTGAGGTGATTGAGCTGGGATCTGCGATTTCATTCACACGGGAATTGTAATCTCTACTTATTGCTTCTTAACTTCTGTAATTGTTCAAACAACTCCCGCTCTTTTTTGCTCAAATTCCTGGGTACCTGAATGGTGATTCTGGCGTACAGGTCACCCCGACCTGCTTGTTTATAGTGTGGCATGCCAAGCCCTTTTAGCCGCAATGTCTTGCCGTTCTGAGTTTCGGGCGCAATATCGACTTTGATGGTGCGGTCAAGTGTTCGCAGTTCGGTTTTGCCGCCCAGTACTGCCGTATACAGATCCACAGGCAACTCACAATATAGGTCGTTGCCTTTGCGCTCAAAACGTGGGTGCTCGGCAACCCTGACGCGTAGGTACAGATCGCCGCTGGCGCCGCCTCGCATTCCCGGTTGGCCTTTGCCGGTCAGTCGCAGCTCCTGGCCGTCCTGAATGCCGGGCCGGACACTGAGCTTCAGCGTCTGCCCATCGACGGTGACCTGGCGGGCTGTGCCGTGGAAAGCCTCCTCGAGGGAAACCGTAAGTTCCGCTCTGGCGTCCTGACCTTTTGCCGGCCGGGCCTGTCTGCTGCGGGCGCCAAATCCGCCCAGTCCGCCGCCAAACAGCGTCTCAAAGAAATCGCTAAAGCCAGTGTCGCCGAAGATGTCGCCAAAGTCGCCGCCGGTTTGGTAGGAATAGGTGCGTCTGCCGCCAGCGCCCTGCCTTGCGTATTTTGACCAATCAAAATCACCTTGTGCACCCGCTGCCTTGTATTGCTTCCAATCTGCACCAAATTGGTCATACAGCTTGCGCTTTTCAGGATCGGTCAGAACTTCCCTGGCTTCGTTTATCTCCTTGAATTTTGTTTCAGAAGCCTTATCATCTGGATTTCTGTCCGGATGATATTTTGCCGCAAGTTTGCGGTAGGCTTTTTTGATCTCATCCGTGCTGGCGTTCTTGCTGACGCCGAGGATTTTGTAATAATCTTTATATTCCATATTTCATCACCGTCTGTATGTTTCGTTTTTCGCGTGCATAACAAGCCCTGCAAGATTACGGCTCCGGGTTATTCTTGCCTTTCTGACTCGGCATAGCGTCCCACGACAACTTTTGCGTGACGCAGGATGCGATCGCTGCGGCGGTAGCCTCTCTGCACCACCTGAATAACCTGGTTGTGCTTCTCAGCAGAGGACACCGGATAAAATGAAACGGCATCATGCAGCTCATGGTCGAACGTCTCTCCGCCTGGATCGATGGCCTCGATCTGATATTTGTCAAGCCATTGCTGCCATTTGTTTTGCACGGCGTGCAGGCCCTCGCTCTGGATGACCTCTTGTGGCTGCTCTTTTGTATGCTCGACGATTCTGAGAAAATCATCATAAATGTCTAACGTCTCAGTAAGCAAACGGTCTTCGATTCTCTGCTGAACCTGGCTCCGCTCCGATTCCACACGCTTTTTGTAATTAGAAAAATCCGCAGCCATGCGTTTGTATTTCTGCTCCTGCCGCGATTCTGCCGTGTCAGTATTTTGCCACTCATCCAGCTCCTTATCATCCAGTCTTATGTTTTTTTCTTCGTTCATTTTCATAAACTCTCCACATCTTTGAAACGAGATGCTCTCTGGTGCGCACGTTGTTAGTAGCCGAGTTGTCACCAGGGAACACTTTGAATTCCTGCGATCAATTATTCTATATTAAAACAATATCTGTGCCAGCCATCTGAGAAAACATGCCAAGCAGTTAATTTACAAGTATTTGTGGCTGGAATCAAAGAGAGAATGTGGCTTTTGGGGGAGCAGCCATTCTAAGCAAGACCGACATTGGTGTGCAAGATATGCAGATAATCCTGGGGGTCTTGTCAGGATGGCAGAGTTTTTCTTTGATGATCACGCGACACCCGGGGAAAGAATCGTCATTCGGAGCGGCTGAAAAAACCACCTTGACAAACACACATACAGAAAAAGAGAATTACAATTAGAGCGCCTATTGATTGTATGATTACAGCGGTTTCTATCGAGAATAGCGTCCGTTCATTTACAAGGGGGGCTATTATCGATTTTATTGATTTGCGTCTCAATTTGAGTGAACCCCATAAGATAGTGGATTCCATAGTTTCATCTGAATTGTAGTTTTTTGTCTCACGGAGTAAACCCTGTGAAGGACTACTTCTACAGGGTAACCCTTATTATCGTTCTTTTGACCTTAATAGTAAAAGGATGCCCCTCCATTTTTACCTTATTTGTCTCCAATGTTCGATTTTCATAGTCAAATAAGGCCTGCCTGTGCCGGCACGGCAGACAGGTAATAAGGTTTCGG
>CAZVSL010000137.1:0-6686 GCA_964629935.1 uncultured Calditrichaceae bacterium
GAGCTGTGCATCGTTGAGCGACTTGACCTGCTCGTGCAGCGTATGCACCAAATTCTCCGGATCGAGGAAATCGGGCGGGTGAAACAGATAAGCCGGCGCTGAACTGGGGCCCTCGCTAAATCGTCCCCAGATCAAATAACATCGATGTTGGGCGCGCGTAACCGCGACATACAACAGACGCAGGTTTTCCGCAAGCGTTTCCTTTTCTGCCAGGCTTTTATGCCGCGCCCGGTCTTCAGACCCCAAATCAAGTGTGAATGTGCGCGCTTCGTCATCCTGGTGGAACTTGAGGATATTGGCACGCCAGAGCATTGATCCATGCCAGGTAAAGGGGCAAAAGACAACCGGGTACTGCAGGCCTTTACTCATGTGCATGGTAACGAGTTTGACGGCGTTCTCATCGCTCTCCAACCGAAGCTGATGCTCTTCGGCGGGCGCTGACGGCATGGTGATCTGCTCTGCAAACCACTTGAGCAAACCGCTCATACCGAGCTTGCGCTCACTGGCGGCTTGATTTAAGACCTCCGCAAGATGCAGCAAGTTTGTCATCCGGCGCTCGCCATCATTGTACTGCATCAGGCGTGGCGCTACCTGTTCGCCCTGTACGAGGGCGTTGAACATGCGCATGAAGCCATGCTCTTGCCATATCGTGTGATAATCCATGAAGCGGTCGAAGCAGGCCTCGAATTCCGGGTCGTCGTTTGAGTAGCGATAGAGCGCATTGCCGTCCACACCCAGCATTTCGGTGGCCAGAGCAGCCTTGAGCAGAGACTGGCGCCTGGGATCGGCTATGGCAGTCAGGATGCGGGCCCACTCCTGTGCTTCACTGGAATCAAACAGGCTGGCGGAGCTGTACAACACGCTGTGAACCTGCAGGCGTCTTAGCGCGGTCTGAAATGATTGCGCTTGCCAATTGTAGCGCACGAGAACGGCAATGTCGCGCTCTGCCAGGGGACGATCTCCCAGCACAGCTTTTCCCTGTCGACCGAGTGCGAGCAATCTGGCGACTTCACCCGCTACGGAATCTACAATCAGTGCGCACGCATCCTGTCGGGGCATGGATTTGCGTTTCGGGTTATGTTTGCTGGCATCAACATACCACATTCGTAGCGGGTGCTCTGGCTCGTCCGGGACCATCAGACGCGGCCGCTCATCCGTGGAGGGCGACGGGCTTGCCGTTTTAAACGGAATTTCAGGAAAAACAAATGGCTCACGTGCATTGGAAAACGTGGTATTCGTCGCTGAAATCAGTTCGGGGGTAGCGCGATAATTGGTAGAAAGTGTGTGCCGGTTTTCTTGCCGGGTTTCGCTCTTGGCGCGCATATAAGCAAAAATATCTGCGCCGCGAAAGCCGTAAATAGCTTGCTTGGGGTCGCCTATAAGAAAGAGTGGTCGCTCACTGCCTGCAAAGATCTTCTGAAATATTTCATATTGAATGGGGTCCGTATCCTGAAATTCATCGATCAGGGCTGCCTGAAATCGCGTTGCTACGGCCTTTGCCAGGGTATCTTTGCCCTTGTTAAGGGCGGCATGCAGGTTCAGAAGCAGATCATCGAAATACAGCACGTTCTGCTCTTGCTTGCGGCGAGGCAGCTCATCGCGCACATAGTCAAAGATGGCTGCCTTCAGCGTCTTTAGCTTTTCATCATAACAAGCCAGGAGCGCTGTCAGGTTGGATTGGTGGCTTTCACAGGCGTCGAAAAATGCGTGCCGAATGGGCTGGTGCCCTTTCGTTGTGCCGCGTTCGATTGTGCTGCGGGCAAATTTGGAGAATTCTTTGAAAACCACCGGATTTGCCTGCTCAGAGCTGAGGTAAGCATCCATGGCCTGAATCCAGGCCGGTATGCTCCGACGATAATACCAACTTTTGTGCAATCCTTTTGCATTGCGCAGAAGGAAACTTATCTGCTCACTATGTTGCTGCCAGAGCCGCCGGATTGTCTCGTAAGATTGCTGAAAGCGTGTTTCGAGCGGGGCGCAGTCCGATGGCGCCGGGCGCGGCACGATATCAATATAGGACATACCGGACGTGTCCTGAACCAATCTGACCAGTTTGTCAGGAGCAATGGCGCTGAGCGTATAACGCAAAAACATGCCGGAGGCGTGATACAAGTTTTGCCGCCAAAAATCCTGGACCACCTGACGCAGCAGTGCGGTTTGTTCGGTGATGAGCTCCGGTTCAAACAGACTGCCGCTCTCGAAGGCATTCTCCTGCAGTACCCGGTTACAGAATTTGTGGATGGTGAATACGGCGGCCTCGTCAAAATCCTTCAGGGCGCTTTGCAGCTCGTCGATAGCTTCAGCCCTTGCTTTGTAGCCTTTGACGTATGCTTTCAGAAAGGGGTCGTCACAACGTTCTCCCGCGAACGCCCCGCGTGCGTTTTGCAGAGTAGTGTGAATGCGCTCCTTGAGCTCATTTGTGGCGGCTTCCGTAAAGGTCACAACCAGGATTTGGTCCACCGGGATCTTCTGTTCGAGCAGAAGGCGCAGAAACAGTCCGGCAATGGTGTACGTCTTGCCAGTGCCGGCGCTGGCTTCTAACAAGTGCCGTCCCTGAAGGGGACCCGTCAGGAGGTCGAACTCGGCAGCTTCATGCATTAAACGATCTCCTCACGGATGGTAAGAATGGGCTTAATGATATCGCTGGCGAGGGTTCGGAATTGCTCATCGAGGGGATCCTCCTTATGCCGGAAACAGATGGAAAAGTAAGGATCGTCTGCTTCGCCGCGAATGCGCTCGCCGCCATCGGCTTTACCGCCTGCCCAAACCCCCTGCGCCCTCTGCAGAGCATCCTGCTCGGACTTTCGCGGCAAGTGCAGCGTCTCGCAATATGCCAGGGCCGAGTCGGGAAAGAAGGGTAGCGGCCCGTGCAGACCACGCCAGTAGTAGCGTAATAACTGTGACAGGATATCGGACGCATCGGACACCGATGGCAGTCTCCAGGCGCACCAGGCGCCATTACGGGCGGTATCCACGCCGATGAGCACGGTTTCTTGAGGCGCCTCTTGCACGTCAGCGGCGTTGAGTACGAGATGGTGCAGCCAGGCGCGCAGAAAATCTTTGGCACGAATTCTGGCATAGCGGTAGATCACCGAACCGGTTTCGCGGTAGACGTGCTCGAGCTTTCCGCTTACGGTAAAGCCCGCCACCTCCCGCTCAAACGGCAGTGGCGGCAGCAGGCCGCCTTGTACGAGTTGATTGGTGCGATGAGCAAAGTGTTGTGCGCGTTCATCCAGGCTATCAAATTCGCAGGCGCCAATTGCGCCGTGCGGCAGCTCTCCTGAAGCCAATTTGGCCTCACGGTATCTTTCGATGGTGGATTGTGGTGCGCTGCTAACATATTCTTCGATCAGGTGGTTGGCGATCTCATATTGCTCCAGACCCTGCAAAGCAAAAGTTTCGGTCTCCTCGATGGCATGCGTCGCTTCTTCCAGGTACAAACTGAAGCGACGGTTGAGCAGAAAGCGGCACGGATTCCGAAAGAAGCGATACAGATTCTCCAGGGAAACACGCTTGTAAGCAGCCTCCGGCTCCGGCAGCAACTCCGTTAGAAAGGCAGCCTGCTCATCGTGTTCTTGCTTGACAAAGGCTCTGGCGGCGTCAAGATTTTGCTTTGAGTAGCTGAAGTATTTGGCGCTCATGTTTTCGTAATACGCGGGACTGAAGGCCTGCAGCCGGTGCTCGGTTGTGAGGGCAGCCAGAACAGGCGCACCCTCAAGCTGATAGTTGGCGGCGATGTAATCACGCAGCTCTGTGATCAGCACAGAAGGGGGAATGGTCGTGTTGTCTTTCACACTCTGCCCGATGTAACTAATGTAAAGGAGCTCGCGTGCGGACAGGAGCGCTTCCAGGAATAGATAGCGGTCGTCGTTGCGCCGTGAACGGTCGCCCTTTCGCGGTTTTTGTACCATCAGATCAAAACCGAGATGCTTGTTACGCCGCGGGTAAGCACTATCGTTCATGCCGATCAGACATAGCACGTGTGCCGGGATGCTGCGCATAGGCAGCATAGAACAAAAGGTCAAACCGCCGGTGAGGAAGCCAAATCCGTGTCCTTCCTTCCGAAGCTCTGCTTGCAGGTGGTGGCGGACGAGGCGCAGGTCGACTTGCTCGTCGAAGCCGGACGCCAACTGCATCTCCGCAAACGCCGCCAATGTCCGGCGCAACGCCTGCAGGTCGGCTATGGTTTCATCGTTTATAGCAAAAAACCTCTCCAGGGCCTGCAAGAGATGGTCGCACCATTCTGTCAAACTGTGTGGCTGGCTAAAGGCTTCGGCGAGTGCAAAAAGGCGTTCGATGAAGTCTGCCAGCTTACCCAACGCACCTGCCTGACTGCCTTCGACGTGGCGGTATGGCACGATTTGGCCTTCGAATGCACGGGCGCCGTCACCGGGCAGGGCATAGCCCAGCAATAATCTGTCGAGGCCAGCCTGCCACGTATTTTGCTCAAGCTCCGGCAGGCCGAGTTTCCTGCGGTCCGCGGCGTCGCGGCCCCAGCGAATTCTCGTATCCTGCACCCAGCTCTGGATCAGACCGAGCTCGTCATCAGAGATGCGAAATTGCTTTTGGATAGCCGGCGTTTCCAGAAGGCTGAGCACTTGCGCTGCTTCGAATCGGCTTTGAGGCAGCTCAAGCAGAAGAAAAAACGCCTTGATGACATCGCTTTCGCGGCCGAAAGTACGATCGGCGATGCTAAACGGAATGCGTCTGCGGTCATCGTACGGCAGATCGAATACAGCTTGAACAAAAGGCGCATACGGCTCGATGTCCGGCGCCATGACCAGCACTTCCCCTGGCTTCAAATCCGGATTTCTGGCAAACAGATCGAGCAGGTGGTCTTGCAGTACCTCAACTTCACGGCGCACGCTGTGGCAGGAGTGGAATTGAATCGAGCGATCGTCATTAGCAATTGTTTGTTTCGAATCTCCGCTCAATCCGCGGTCGCGCAGATGCAGCAGGTCCGATTGCACCTGAGCCAGCAACCCTGTGCTCTCGGGCGGCTCAAATAACTGCACTTGCTGGTAGTCAAATTCCTCGACGAGATCAAAGAAGTCACGCCCCAATTTTCCCGTTGAGGTAAGCAGTGCATTGCCACGCTCAAAATTGAACAAGTCTATGGTTGCACGCGCAGATTCTTTGCGTGTCACGGCGCGCTTAATTTCCGAATCCGACAGAATGTCCCCCCAGTACTCCTGGCAGGGATTCATCAGAAACAGGGAGACTTCTGAGAAGCGTGATATGGCATCCAGCACTTCAATATGAAATGGCGGCAACGCTGAGATGCCAAAGACGGAAACTCTTTGCGGCAAGCGTGGTCGTGTCTCACTCTTTTGCAGCGTGCCCAGCAGATCACGACGCAAAGCTGCCCGATGTCTTGCTTCCTGGCCATGGCTTAGCTGTCGCCAGAGCTCAGCCTGCCAGTGATTTTCCTGGCCGTTCTGCCAGCGCAGAATCATTTCCGGCCTAAAGAGCAGATATTGGTCGAATAAATATGCGATGTTGGCGGCAAGCTGCATTTGCTTGAGGTCCGCGCCCGGCGGCGCCAGATAGTTACGCAGCTCGGCGAATTCAGGCCGCGGCAGGCATTCTGGCAGGATTTTCATGATCCGCCAGGTCAGAATATGAGGCGTATAAGGGTCTGGCCCGATCTCTTCCCGCAACTGATGTCCAGACACGTCACCCTCCAGTACGATTCTGCAGACGTCGTACACAAACGTGTTGGGAAATGGGAAGCTGATGTTGGCGCACACACCGAGACTACGTGCCAGCGACATGGAGAGCCAGCGCTCCATCCCCCGGCTTTGCACGACAACGACCTCGGGCTCCAGGGACGAAACCATGGGCGCCTGCATTTGTCTGGCAAGCTCGCAGGCCAGTCTTTCAAGTCGGTTGCTGGTGTAAAGTTTGAAAGGCATTTAGCCGTAAAGATAAACCATTTGAGATAAGATGCAATGGCGTTAGATTGAATAGTAGGAAACAGTGCTTTTGCCGCTATCAAACAGTATCAGGAACAATCCAGACTAAAAATTGATCTCCAGCTCAAATTCATCCCGGATGCGAATATCATAAGCGCCACGCTCCGGATAGTCCGGATTGAGCTCACGATAGGTTTCAGCCACGTTCTTGTGCAGATGCGCAACAATAAATCCACGTGTCTGAAAAAAACGCAATGCATCTGTGTTGTCGTTGGTGACGCCGGCACAGACGCGCTTGCAGCCCGCTTCGACCCCGGCCTTGCTCGCTGCTTTGAGCAGCTCGGTGCCAAATCCCATACCTTCAACCAGGCTGTGAATGGTGATTATCCTGCAGGCAGCTTCTGCAATGTGGTAGAGCACAAGACCGATGAGGCGGTCATCCTGCACGGCCTTGAATCCAAGAAGCTCGAACAGAAAGTATTCGCGGCCGCCGGCAAACAGTCGGTCGGATTTGCTATGCTCCAGCAGAAATTCGCTCGCCCATTCCTTCTCATTTTGTTCGATGGGGAGTACTTTGATGGTCGCGGTGCTTTGCGTCATTCTATCTCCCGATTATTTTGTGGGTGTGCAGATTTGATTTTTTCATAACGCCGGCCGCCGCCTTTTATTGTCTTGCGGCTTGAGCCAGGGTCTCGGCAGCCCTTCCTTCAAAGCGCGATCTTCACCGCGTCGCCCTCGTTCAGCTTGCCCTCCTTGACGAGGTCTGTCTCA
>CAZVSL010000137.1:6696-12499 GCA_964629935.1 uncultured Calditrichaceae bacterium
ACGTACCGCATAAGAACCGATATTGCAGCGATGCGGGCCGGGCAAACCTTTGCCGCTTTTCAATTCAAAGCGTGCGCCGTGCCATGGGCAGACTACCGCACCATTGTCGATTTCGCCTGTGCTTAACGGCGCTTGCCGGTGCGGGCAGAGATTGTCGATGGCATAGTATGCGTCATTGATTTTGAAGATCGCAATTTCTTTGCCCCTCAGACAAACGATGCGACAGCGGCTGCGCGCAAATTCTACGGTTGTCGCGACCTGTATGAAAGATTTGGCAGAGATCAAGTTAGCGTTCATGGCCTAGTTCGATATGTCGTATTCTTTCATCTTGCGCCACAGGGTGGTACGGCCGATGCCCAGGAGCTGGGTGACCAGGTCATAGTTCCAGTTGTGCTGTTTTAGCATTGACGTGATGTGCCGTTTCTCGAGTTCCTTCAGGCTGAGATCGCCGGAATAGCTTGCGCCGTCAACACGCATGGGTCTGTGGTTGCTCAGGTTGGGAGGCAGATCTGTGACGGTCAGCAGTTGCCCGGATGACAGCGCCACTGCGCGCTCGATGGCGTTTTCAAGCTCGCGCACATTGCCATGCCAGTCATACTCCAACAGCAGTTTGCGCGCATCGTCTTCGAGCCCGTAGACGGTCTTGTGCATCTGCTTGGAGTATTTCTTTATGAAAAATTCAGCCAGCGGCAGAATATCTTCGCGACGCTCTCTGAGCGGGGGCAGCGTAATCTGGATCACGTTCAGGCGATAGTATAAATCCTGGCGGAATTCACCCGCATTGACCATCTCTTCAAGATCGCGATTGGTGGCTGTGATAACGCGGACATCGAGATGCAAGGTATCATTGCTGCCGACCGGTTTGATTTCACCTTCCTGCAAAAAGCGCAGCAACTTAACCTGCGTCGCCTGCGAGGTTTCACCGATTTCATCCAGAAAAATGGTGCCGTGATTGGCAGCCTGAATCAGCCCTTTCTTGTTGCTATATGCGCCGGTGAACGCACCTTTCACATGGCCGAACAGCTCGCTTTCCAGCAGGGTCTCCGGAATGGCGCCGCAATTGACCACCATGAACGGATTGTTCACGCGTTTGCTGTGTTCATGAATCGCTTTGGCGATCAGCTCCTTTCCGGTGCCGCTTTCGCCATCTATGAGCACGGAAATATCGCTCTGGGCAATGCGCGCTACCATGTCGAGTATCTTTTGCATTGCCTCGCTTTTGCCGATGATATTGCCAAAGCGGTAATGTTCGTTGGTACCGACCCATTCCAGAAAGCCGCTCACTTCATGCTCGATCAAGCGATTGACTGCGGTTTCTACTTTTTGATGTTCTTTGAGATTTGCGCTGACGATGTCTTCCAGGTCACCTTTGCTGTAGGCGTAAATATTGTAGCGGCCAGCGAAGCTTTCGTTGGAAGACTTGTCCGAAGCCGAATCGAACATTGATACCCAGAGCAAGGGTGCATTCTGGCGTTGCTGCATGATCTTGGCGATCTGCATCGCTTGCAGTTGCTGGCCAATATCGGCATCGAACAGCAACAGCATATCAACCGAAGGCGCCACGCGCTCCAGTTGCTCCTTTTGTACCATTTTTCCGTGATAGGCGTCACATAGCCCCTGCACGCCATGACCGCTGTCTGTAAACAGTAATTGTCCGAGGTTTCTTTCATACAGTTTTTTCGCGAACGATTCGCACTCTTCTGAATTGGGTACGATCAAGGCTGTGTGTTCCTGCAGATCCCCGAATATTTTCTCGGCCAGCTCCGTCACCACTGACGCTGGTGTAATGGCGTTTTTGTGGTGGCTGAGCTCGATGCGTGTTTTTTCTGCCAGCCAGAGACCGCGCTGGTAGAGTTTACCAAGATACGGTCCCGTCAGGCCGCGCTCGCGCGCCATAGAAAACTGTTCGCGGAAAGTCAATACTTCGGTGCTGACCTCTCCGGAGTCACGCATGCCGATCGCCCGCCGAAAGAATCGACGGACCGCATCCGCGCCGTCTGCTCGGAACAGCCTCTTGCGCAGCTCATGCGCCGGGATTTGGCTGCGGCTTGCGGCCCATTTCAAAAACGCTCCGCTCAGCTCGTCTTGCGCCTCTGAAACGGCGAATATCTCAAGGCCATGCTCCCAACAGAACAGGAACAGCTCGCTGGTATCGGTGGCCTGTTTGATGGCCTCCGGCGAAGTCTCGTCTGCTGTGACGTTACGTCCGAGCTGGTGTAATATCTCGCGAGCTCGGCTATCAAAACCAAAACTGAACACGGGCATATCTATTGAAAATTATGGAATTTCGAAAAGAATGTAGTTACGATGATGAACGAAAAAAGCAGCCAGTTAAAGCCAACCACGGATACGATGGCTGCACGCTTACCCTGCCAACCGATGGATTTTCGTGTGACAAAATGAATGAGATAGATAATCCACGAGACCAGAACCGCCAGGGTTTTGGGGTCCAGCGCCCAGCGGCCTTCCCAGACATTAAGCCCCATATAAACGCCCATGACGAATCCGATGGTAACCAACACCAACCCAATGTTGACAGCCTGATTGCTCAGATGGTCGAAAAACTCCAGCGATGGCAACCTCTCGAAGAAAATGCCAAGGCGCTTGGTTCGCATCTCCCGGGAAAGCAGAATGTACATCACGCTGGTGATAAACGATATGGTAAACGCAGCATAGGCTGAGATCATAAAGGCGACATGCACTTCAAAGAACAGTTCGCTGAGAACCGGCGCCAGCGGCTTGTCGATTTTGATAAACAGATTGGAAATGCATTGCAACAGGATGATCACGGGCAGGAAGAACACCCCCATTGTCATCTCTTTCAACCGCACTTCCAGAATAAGATAAACAAGAACGAAAAACCAGGCGGACGTTGTTAGAACAAGAAATGTGTCTGCGACCGGCAAGTGGCCGGAACGAACACTTAGCAGGAGCAAATAAATGGTGTGCAGAACGCCAGCGGTTAACATCCAGCGCCTGGTGAGCGCGGCAGTGCGTTCCGCCTTATCCTTAAAGAAAGTAAGATAGTGCCAAAAGCTCATAACATAAGAAGCCAGAACCAACCAGGAATAGATATGGAGCAGAGTTGTAACCATCTTCTACCGTTAGAGGCCAGATAAATAGTGAAAAGCTGAATTTTTCAAAATGAAAATATGAAAACGATATGTGAAAATCAAGCGCTTAAGACGGATATTGGTATTAGGGTATGGTATATGGTATAGGGTATAGGGTATAGGGTATAAGGTTTTCGGTTTCTGCTGATGCGGGGCAGCTAATTTTTAAGTTAGTTTTTGAAAATTATTTGTTTTAACTGAGAGGTTTGTTACATAATTTCATGTTTTTTGAGTACCAGAGCTGATGCAGGCGATTTTCAGGCTTTGCCGGAACATATTTCGCGAACACCGGGACCAGGTTTTTGGCGAGTTTTTTCAGCCTCGCAATAAACCATGGATGAGGTATCGCGAAATCGATGTCATCTCTGAGCTGCTTGTCAAACTCAAACCGAAATCGTGTCTCGAGTGGGGCGCGGGCTACAGCACGCTGTTTTTCCCGGAGCTGCTGCCGACAGGAGCGCATTGGCTTGCCATTGAGCACGATGCTGAGTGGGCCGCGACCATAGCCACTTACAAACCTGACGCAAAAGCTAAAATCAAACATATCGCCCCAAATCAATTCCCCTGGAGCGATGCATTACAGGATGGGGCTTACGAAGACTTGAGAGACTACATAGAATACGCGGCACACTACGCGCCCTTTGATTTTATCCTCGTGGATGGCCGCGGCCGCAACGCCTATATCAGGAAAGCCCGAGAGCTCCTCCGCCCGGATGGCGTTGTGGTTTTACACGACGCCAACCGCCTGGCATATCATGCGGAAACCGGCACCTATCCGATTCAGCTCTTTCTGCGCGGCTACCGCAAAAATGCCGGCGGCTTGTGGCTGGGCAGCCTGGCGCGCACCTTACAGACTGTGCTTGACGTGACGCTGCACAAAAAAGTCTGGCAGTTGAGTCGTTCGCTGGGCAAGCAGAAAATAAAATGTTGAATTCAGAAAGTAAGGCTAATCAAGTGTCGGGATGAAACTTTCGAGGTCCGGTTTGATAGCGAAAGCAGTGATTGACAGTCGATCTCCGGCGAGTAAGCGCGTTCTCTGGGGACTCACACTAACCGAACGCAACGTGCGAAAACTGGCGCATTTGGGCGTGAAGGAGATTGTGGTTCTCGATCACAGCTCCAATCCCTCTGCCCACTGGTTTCATGGAAATCTGCCTGCGGATTTGTCGATTCGTTTGGAAACCACGGCTGAGCACAAGCTGCCGTGTTGGCTGCAGGGTAGTCTGACAGAGGCGAATGCAGCCGTTCTGCTCGTGCAAGGTGAAATTCTCTATGATCCGCGCATTCTGGCCAGATTACTTGAGAGCGATGCGCTCTGTGGCGCGTTCTCAGACCAGAACGGAAGCGTGGCGGCAGCGGCGTTGGTGGATAGCAGCCTGGCGGATCTGTTACAAGATGTTGAGGACGCAAGCGCCGCAGATTTGCTTTATAAGCTCCGGGCCCGGAAACGACTCAAGGTAATGGATTTGTCCGAAATCGACCCGTATCTGCCGGATCTGCGACGCACCATCCCGCCGTTCATGATTCGCGTCGAAAGCGACGCAGAGGCAGAGGAGGCAGACCGCCATTTGCGGATGGCGGTTCAGAAAGGTACGAATGACCTCGTGGCCAAATTTGTCCATCCCAGGCTTGAGTTTGGCCTGGCCAGTCTCCTTGCCGGCACTTCCGTCACGCCAAACACAGTCACGTGCTTTAACATATTGCTTTCGGTTATGGTGGTGTATTGCTTCGCCACTGGTGCGCTTTTTGTCGGGTTGATAATCGCAGCGCTCAAAGGCCTGCTCGATGGCGTCGATGGCAAACTCGCCCGCCTGACGCTCAACTTCAGCAGGAATGGAGACCTGCTCGACCACATCAGCGATACTGTTTTCGATGCCTTATGGTACCTGGCTCTTGGCTGGCATTTCTCCGCAGGTGATCTTGCCTCACCGGCGGCTGGCTACACTGCGGTTCTGTTCATTTCGTATTGGATGGAACGCATCGTTCCGGGGATATTCAAGAAAGTGCATGGGCAGGAGATCTACGATTATGAAGCCATCGACCGCTTTGCACGTCTCATCGGCAGCCGCATGAACAACAATGTCTGGTTCATGTTGCTGGCGACCCTTTTCGGTTTCGCGCAGGAGTCATTCTATATCGTCAGCATGTGGATGCTGGCCACCGCGGCCTGGCATACATACCGCCTGGCGACCGTGCAACATCCGCACAAGCGTGAAGTGGGCGCACCACAGTAATGACAGCAAAAAAGTTCCCCGACGCTCACACGCGGGATTATACCATCAAGTACATTTTTGACCAGCGGCTGCCCGTCGCCAAAGCGAATGCGAACAGGTGGTCAATACACTCGCGGGTTTGACTGCGCTGGGACTCGATATCGAGCTGGTGATTCCTGCCAGCCGGAACTCAAACAACGCGGAGGCTGGCAGCAGCCAGAAATCTCAGAAACATCAGACGATTGAGCTGGGTAAATCCGGGCGAGCTGGCAGAAACGAGCTGAAAAAATCGTACGGTTTGTCGACAGGGTCATGTTGTGATCGGCGCTTTGAATGCCTGCCTCGACAATGTTTCGTCGATGTCTTGAACGGAAAATTGCTCAGGGGTACTTAAATTCGAATGTCGTCATTCATATTTCGGCGTATTTCGGATTTCCTTTTCGCTTTACCCCGACACTTGTCGGGGCCAGCTTTTCG
>CAZVSL010000138.1:0-12464 GCA_964629935.1 uncultured Calditrichaceae bacterium
CCGGCGGCGGTTTTGGCGGCGGCTTCGGGGGCTTTGGCGGTGGCATGAGCGGCGGCGCCGGCGCCGGCGGCAGCTACTGATGGCTGCTTGCAAAAAAATTCCTGTAAGAGCTTTTGTTCTCAAACGCCGGGAACAGCAGTCTTATGAACTGACACATATCACCTATAAGAGGGATCTATGTTTAAACGAAACGACATAATTGCATGCATTGTATTGGCATTCCTGCTGATGGTCGGATGCAATCAAGAGAATGGTGAACAGAAGGATGACTCTAAGCCCAAAGCTCAAGAGGACGAAATTAGTGAAATAAGTGACGAAGAACTGAAACAATTTATGACTGCAACTCAGCATATTCAGTCCATCAACCAGGAAACGCAAAGAACGATGGCCAATGTTGTACGGCAGGAGGGCCTGGAAATCCAGCGGTTTAACGAAATACAGCAAGCTCAACTCAACTCACAGCAGGAAGTCGATGCCACCGAAGAAGAAATGAAGCAATATGAAAAGACCATCGAGCAGCTCGAGCAAGAACAGATTAAGGCGCGACAGGAAATGGAAGATAAGATCGAAGCAGAGGGGCTGACTGTGGACCGCTATGAGGAAATCGTCACAGCCATCCAGAGTGATCCGGAGGTGCAGGAAAAGCTTCGGACCATGTATCCGCAAAACTAATGCAGGTTATACCGCCACAGCCGATTTCGCTACTCTGAGATAATCCCTGAGTTTGAACGCTTAAAACGGAGAAAACATGCCAAGAATACCTGATTCCCCGGACCAGATTTTCGACACATTCACGCAGGATGTTCAGAGAATTTTTGGCAAGGACCTGGTTTCCATAGTTCTGTTTGGTAGTGGTGCACGAGGGCAGTATGTGCCTAAGAAATCTGACATCAATTTCATGGTGGTTCTGACACAGGCAGGAATTGAACGTCTCAACGAAGCGCTCGAAATTGTAGACAAGTGGCGCAAGGTGAACGTTGCGGTTCCGCTTTATCTAACCGGGAAGTACATCGAAACTGCATTGGACACATTCCCAATCGAGTTTTTGGATATGAAGCATTTTCATAAACTCGTTTATGGTGAAGACCTGCTCGCCAATATTGAGATAGATAAAGATGATCTGCGCCAACAAATCGAACGTGAATTGCGTGGCAAACTGATCCAGTTGCGGGGCAGCTTTCTCAGCACCGGCAACAACCGCGAGGCGCTGCACGATATGCTGTCAGCATCAGTGACGACTTTCGTTTCGATTTTCGAAGGCCTACTGCATTTGAAAGATGCGCCCTTGCCCAATGCCAAAGGTCAGGTCTTAGTCAAGACTGCTGAGCTGTTCGGACTGGACCCGGCTCCGTTTGCAAGTCTCATGAACATCAAAGCGGAAGAGTGGCGAGGCTCCAAAGTGCAACTGCAGGATGTCGCCATGGCCTACATAGGTGAAATCAAAAAACTGGTCGAGATTGTTGATAAAATGTAACGGGCGCACGCAGAGCGCGCCACAAATTTATTTGTCTTGGTTCTAATAAGGAGGCATGAATGGGCAAAGGCATGAAAATATTCCTGATAGTCGTCGCAGTTTTGGTGGTTATTGGGATCATGATGTTCACAACAATTATGAACACTTACAACAACCTGGTCTCGCTGGATGAAGATGTCAACAATGCGTGGGCGCAAGTACAGAATGTGTACCAGCGAAGGGCCGATCTGATTCCTAATCTGGTCGAAACCGTCAAAGGTTACGCTTCACACGAACGCGAAACCCTGGAGGCGGTGATCCAGGCGCGCGCCAAAGCAACGCAACCGCAATTCAATGTCGATAATTTGGCGCAGAACCCGCAAATGTTCGAGAGATTTGAGCAAGCTCAGAGTCAGCTTAGCGGCGCTCTTAGCCGACTCATGCTTGTGATTGAGCGCTATCCTGATTTAAAAGCCAACACCAACTTCATCCGTTTGCAGGATGAGCTCGCTGGCACGGAAAACCGCATTGCAGTTGAGCGGCGCCGTTTCAACGAAACCGTGCAACAATACAACAGAACAATCCGCTCGTTTCCGACAAACATGCTCGCAGGCATGCTTGGCTTTGAGAGACGAGCCTACTTCGAGGCAGACCCGGAAGCTCAGGAAGCGCCAGAGGTTGACTTTTCCAACAGCAGCAATTAGTTTGCAATGCAGTAATACCATTCAAATCGGCACCGAATTTGAAACCGATGATGTCAAGAGAAACCCTGCCTGCTCAGGCAAGAGCAACGGTTTTTCTATTAAGCCACACACACAAGCCGATCCCGGAAACGAGATCGGCACACCCTTTCAGGGCTGTCAGCCGGACGGCCTTTTTTTATTTGGCCCTATGTTTTCTTGTGAATAGAACAGATCAGCTCATGATTCTCAAGTTCGGGAAAATCCGCACCATTTTTCTGCACTTTCAGACTTTTCAGGCAGGAGAATTCTCCATAACGGTGGCATGTAGTTTGTTACCTAACCCATGTCGAAACAGAGATTACCTTCGCATACACAACCAAATGTTTGGGAGGCACTATGTCTAACTATGTTCAAGAATTAATGGCTGAAGTCAAGGCCAAGAACCCGGCTGAACCAGAATTTCATCAAGCCGTCGAAGAAGTGGCGGACTCTCTGGCCCTGGTGCTGGAGCGCCATCCGGAGTACCGCGCCGCCAAGATCCTCGAGCGTATTATCGAGCCAGAGCGTGTCATTATGTTTCGCGTGCCGTGGCAGGATGATCAAGGTAAAATTCAGGTCAACCGTGGTTTCCGGATCGAAATGAACAGCGCGATTGGCCCCTACAAAGGCGGCTTGCGTTTCCATCCATCCGTTAATCTGGGTATCCTGAAATTCCTGGCGTTCGAGCAAGTATTCAAAAATAGCCTGACTACCCTGCCCATGGGCGGCGGCAAGGGAGGGTCGGATTTTGACCCCAAGGGCAAGAGTGACAACGAAGTGATGCGTTTTTGTCAAAGCTTCATGAGCGAGCTTCAGCGTCACATTGGCCCGAATACCGACGTACCCGCCGGTGACATCGGGGTTGGCGCCCGTGAAATCGGATTCATGTTCGGACAGTATAAGAAGCTGCGCAACGAGTTCACGGGTGTGCTGACAGGCAAAGGCCTGAACTGGGGCGGTTCCTTGATTCGACCGGAAGCTACCGGTTTTGGCGCGGTATACTTTGCTGCGGAAATGCTGGCCACCCGCGGAGAGAGTCTTGAAGGCCGCGTATGCCTGGTTTCAGGCAGCGGCAATGTGGCTCAATTTACCGTTGAGAAGCTCAATGAGCTCGGCGCCAGGGTCGTGACGCTCTCTGACTCCAGCGGCTATGTTTACGACGAATCCGGCATCGATAGTGAGAAACTCGCGTTTGTCAAAGACCTGAAGAACATCAGGCGCGGACGCATCAAAGAGTACGCTGAAAAATTTCCCGGTGCTGTGTACACACAACTAGACCCCTCGAGCGACCATAATCCGATGTGGAATCACAAAGCGGAATGTGCTTTCCCGAGCGCGACCCAAAACGAAATCAACGGCAAAGATGCCCAGAACCTGCTGAACAACGGCGTCTACGTTATCAGCGAAGGCGCCAACATGCCGACCACCCTTGATGGGGTGAAATTGTTCCTGGATGCAGGCGTGTTATATGGACCCGGCAAGGCTGCAAACGCAGGTGGCGTCGCTGTTTCAGGTCTGGAGATGACCCAAAACAGCATGCGGCTGCCGTGGACACGCGAAGAAGTCGACAGTCGTTTGCAACAGATCATGCGCAGTATTCACCAGACCTGCGTCGATGTCGCCGAGCGCTTTGGCGCCAAAGGTAACTACGTCAATGGCGCCAACATTGGCGGCTTTTTGAAAGTTGCCGACGCCATGCTCGATCAAGGCGTTGTCTAATTGCGTAATTGTTGGAATGCTGGCTCGGGGCCGTGATGGCTCCGGGCCATTTTTGTGTAGTGCCAGTCTGCCCTGCTTGCACAGTTGAGCAATCGAAAAGCATTGAGCTTGATACGCAACATCATCATACCCACTAGGCCCCCTCTGAATTAACGCCGCTTGCCACCATCCGATATGCCTCCCGAAACGGCACGCCCTGCTTCACCAGCTCGTAAACAGCTTCAGTAGCAAACAGCTCATCGGTCAAGCCCGCTTTGCATTTCTGCTCATCGACCTGTAATCCCTCCAAAACCAGAGCCATGATATCCAGCGACGCAAGCGTAATGTCAAAAGACTGCATCACCGGCTCCTTTGTCAATTGCACATCGCGGTGGTAGCCCGAAATCAGGTTGGCGGTGGTATGGCAGACCTGGCTTGCGTAACCGACGACGGTGTGATATTTGGCGCGTATCAGCTCCAGCACATCGGGATTCTGCTTGTGCGGCATGATGGAGCTGCCGGTACAAAACTCCCGAGGCAATTCGACATAGCCCAATTCCGGCAAACTAAAGAAGACCAAATCGGAGGCCATGCGGTTTAGATCGAACATGATTTGACTGAGTGTGTGCAGAATCGTGGCTTCGAACTTGCCCCGACTATGCTGTGCATAGAGTGCATTCTTCTGTACCCGCTTGAAACCCAGCTCTTTGGCGGTATAGCTGCGGTCGATTTTCAATGGCACGCCGTAGCCTGCTGCCGTGCCCAGCGGCGACTGGTCGATTAGTTTGTTGACGCAGGCGAGCAAAGAGAGGTTGTCCTGCATGGCGTCGGCAAAAGCGCCGCCCCACATTGCCATTGACATCGGCATCGCCTTGCGCGTATGTGTGTAGCCCGGCAGGGCGACTTTGCCGTGTGCTGCGACGAAAGTCTTAAGCGCAGCAATGAAGGCATGCATCAGATCCTGACACTTGGCCAGCTCATCCTTGTAGTAGAGCCGCAAAGCCGTCAGCACCTGATCGTTGCGCGAGCGTGCAGTATGAATCTTCTTGCCCACATCGCCCAACTGATCGACAAGATGATTCTCGATGGCGGTGTGACAATCTTCCTGCTGAGGCGTGATTTCGAAACGGTTCTGGCGCCACGATTCTACGATATTGTCAAGCACCCGGCAGATGTCGTCGACTTCATTCTTTGTCAGTATGCCGATGCTGGCGAGCATCTTTGCATGTGCAGCCGAAGCGCGGCAATCGTATGGCGCCAACTTCTGGTCCAACAAATAATCATCACCGACGGTAAATGCTTCGATGCGCTTATCCAGGGGTGTGTCTTTTTGCCAGAGTTTCAATTGTCTGCCGTGTTAGTGTATTAATATGTCTGCGCGCGTGTGACGCTCCAGAATCTGCGAATCAGTTAACTTCAATTTAGCCATAGCTTAATCTGACGAAAACCGCCATTCATACGGCCGCCGATTGCGCAGCACAAGATTATGGGCCTTCAAACGAATGGCGTTGATGTTGATGAAACCGCGTGAGTCCGTGGCATCGAAACCGCCCTCCACTTCCATGCTGGACAGCTCCTGGTCGTACAGCGAGGTTGGCGACTCGCGGCCGACTACATGAACATTGCCCTTTAGCAAAGCCAGGGTTACGACGCCATCGATAGCTTCCTGAGATTTGTTGAACGCGCTCATGATGAAATCCATTTCCGGAGAAAACCAGAAGCCGTTATAAATCAGCTCCGAAAACTTTGGGATGAGCATGTCACGCAAATGCGTAACTTCCTTGTCCATGGCGATGCCTTCGAGATCACGATGAGCTAACCACAGGATGGTCGCGGCCGGCGATTCGTACACGCCGCGGGACTTGATGCCGATGAAGCGATTCTCCACCATATCCAAGCGCCCGATGCCGTGTTTTTTGCCAAGCTCGTTCAAATACAGGAACATCTCGAGTGGTTCGGTTGCCTCTTTGCCATCCTGCCGGTTCACGACCTTTACAGGCGTGCCGTCTTTGAAGTGCAGCTCGAGCACAGTCTCCTGGTCGGGCGTCTGCGCAATGGCATTCGTCCACGAAAAAACGTGCTCCTCGGGTCGATAGGTCGTATCCTCCAGGACTCCGGCTTCGTGGCTGATGTGCATAAGGTTCTCGTCCTCACTGTACGGTTTCGCTCTCGATGCCTTAACCGGTATGTTGTAGGTCTCGGCATAGCTAAGCAAATCGCTGCGGCCTTTGAACGCCTGCAAGAAATCCGGATCTTTCCAGGGTGCAATAACCTCAATTGTCGGGTTCAGGGCAAAATAGGTTAGCTCAAACCGCACCTGATCGTTGCCCTTTCCGGTTGCGCCGTGCGAAACATAGCCGGCGCCCTCCTTCTCGGCGATTTGGATCTGCTTTCTGGCGAGAATCGGCCTGGCCAGAGCCGTGCCCAACAGATAGCGGCCCTCGTACAGAGCGTTGCCCCGCAGCGCGGGGAAAATATAGTCGGTTAAGAATTCAGGCCGCAAATCTTCGGTGTAGACTTTGCTTGCACCGGTTGCGAAAGCCTTCTGCTCGACGGCGGCGAAATCATCTTTTTGCCCCACATTCCCGACGAAGCATATCACCTCAAAGCCTTTGTTGATGAGCCATTTCAGAATTACGGATGTGTCCAGGCCGCCACTGTAGGCCAGAACTACTTTCTTTTTCTCCATGATGAAGTCTCCAGAAAAGATTGACACTACCTCTATTGAATTACTGTGCCAGCGCCGGCCAGAGCCTCCCGAACCGGGTGTTCGGTGCGGCCGTCGCTGATGATGACTCTGCCCGCGCCGCCTTCCAACAATTTGCGCAGCGCGAGCATTTTCCTTCGCATGCGGCCTTCCACTCGCTCTTCATGCTGGAGAAGTTCAGCCCGGGAAATATGACGGATAAGCGAATCCGGATCATCCCGGTCCGCGAGAAAACCGGGCGCTTCAATAAGCTGAATCACCGTGTCTGCCCGAAACGCATGTTGCAGCGCCGCAACAATGTCATCATTCTCTGAGTTGATGGCAACATTGTTCTCATCGACGGTTGGAATGGTGAGCACAGGCGCATAATCATGTTGCAGCAACAGGCTCAGCAGCGCCGTGTTCACCGTTTGCGGCTTGCCTGAAAAGTCCCGGATGAGCCGCAGCTTGCCCTTCTCCCGCACCCGGATGCCCTTGTTACGTCTGCTTTGAATGACGCGGCCGTCGACCCCGGAGAGGCCAACCGCATTGATGCCGTTTTGCTGGCACAGCTCAACAATGCGCTTGTTCTTTAATCCGGAATACGCCATCATGATCAGATCGAGCGCATCTTCATCGGAAAACACACTGGTGTAGCCTGAAACGGAAGTCAGCACCTTTTTTGTCAGCCCCAGTTTCTCAGCCAGTTCATCGCGCAAGGCATTGGCGCCATGCACGATTATGAACTTTTGTTGCAGCGCCGCGAGGTCTGAAATGATACCAGACAAATTAAGCGACGCACCGCCGCCAATCTTTGTGATTATCATAACTTTTCCAACTAATTTGATTATTCACAAACCAGCATTTTACCCTCAAAATTGAAATTCTGATTTTTAGAGGGTAGGGTCGGTGTTCACGCTTCAGCGTGTCGTAACAGCCTAAGGGGGATGTGAATAAATAACTCGGCATTCTATTATGGTACCAGGTCTGGCTACTAAAAAAAGCGAAGACTTTTCGAAGTTCACCAAGTTATTTTCACACCCCCTAAAGGCTGAACACCCAACGTATTAACCTTCCGTTGCATGAATAATCCAGGCTAATTTTGATTCACACCTAAGTTGAGCGAGTCATAATTGGGTGTTCACGCTTTAACGCTGTCCCTGCCCCCCGGCAAGCTAAAGCTTGAACTCCGACCCGCAAAACAAAAATCGCTCAATTCAGGTCATAGAAGTGCTGCTCGTAACTGTTAACAGGTCACCACCTTAGCCTTGTGAGCTGCCTGTACCACAAAATCAACTATCCTGCCCGGAATGTCGACGCCTGTGGCCGCAAAGCAGCTCTTGAACTCCATGGTGTCGTTGATTTCGTTCACCAGATAGCCGTCATCGGTCTCGAACAAATCCACGCCCACCAGATGGCCATGCACTGCCCGAGCCGCCTGCAGCGAAATATTGCGAATAGCGGGCGTCACTTCGCATTTCACGGAGACAGCTCCGCGCGCGGCATTGGTGATCCAGTGCTCAGAGGTACGATAGGCCGCCGCGATGCATTCACCGCCAACCACGATGACCCGTATATCGCGGCCTCTTTTCTCAATGTATTTCTGAATATAGTAAATGGCATGTTGATAGGCGCCCAGCACACGTTTGTGCTCGAGGATGGCACGGGCGGAATCAACATCATTCACTTTGGAAAGCAACCGTCCCCACGAACCAACCGCCGGCTTCAGCACCACCGGAAACCCCATTTTCTGCATCGCGCGCAACGCCGCTTCTTCTGAAAAAGCGACACGAACCTCCGGCTGCGGCACCTTGCTTTCCTGCAGGACCGCTGAGGTGTGCAATTTATCCGCGCAAATCACAGAGCTGCGATTCGGGTTGAGGCACGGAATTCCCATACTTTCGAACAGCCTGGTCGCGTTGAGCGCGCGCGAGGCGCTGATGCTACGATTCAGCACCAGATCGACGTCATGACGTAGGTCCGCCAGATTGAACTCGAGCGCCCGGTCATCGATCAAAACCAAATCCAGGTTCGGGCGCGCACGCAGGGCATTGATCAGCAGCTTTTCCTCAAGGCGAATAAGCGAATGCAGGAATCCGATTCTCATAGCTGTCTCCGTTTTCAAACTGGATGTAAGCCCGGGAATTCCAAAGCCATTGTCTCCGGAAAGCCGTGCATGATGTTGAAAGCCTGCACCGCCTGGCCTGAAGCGCCTTTCATCAGATTGTCGATGGCTGCAATGACTACCACGCGGTTAGATTCCGAGTCTTTTTGAAAACCGACATCGCAGAAATTGGAAGCGATCAGGAGCTTTGGCTCGGGATAACGATAGGCGCCCGTGGATTCCTTAACAATGCGCATAAAAGGCTCGGCGCCATACGTTTGACGATAGACGCCCCAGAGGTCTTTTTCCTGCAAGTCCTCCTTCAGAAAAGCATGGCAGGTGGCCAGCACGCCGCGAACAATACCCAGGGCGGTTGCCGAAAAGTGAACCTTGATCGGGTTGCCGAAGCTCAACTCTTGTAAGATTTCTGCAATATGGCGATGTTGGGTTGGCTTGTATGAGCGCACAACGTCTGTACGCTCCGGATGATGTGACGCCTCAGACGGGGTGTTGCCGCCCTCGCTGGAGCCGCCCTTTACTTCTACCACCGTGCGATCCGGCTCCACCAGACCATGCTTATACAGAGGATAAAGCGCCAGAATGGTGGCCGTGGCGTTGCAGCCCGCGCTTGAAACGAAATCCGTGCTGCGCATGGCTTCACGGTGCAGCTCAGGGATGCCGTATACGAATTTGTCGAGCATTTCCGGGCAGGCGTGTGGTTGGCCATACCATTTTTCGTAGTCAGCAGCGCTGCGTAAACGGAAGTCTCCGCTCAAATCGATGGTCTTTTTTGCTTTCTGCTTGAGCACGCTCAGCGCCTTCATCGATTTGCCGTGCGGCAGACAGAGAAACAACACATCGCAGGCGTCCAGTTCTGCCAGTGTGGAAAACTTCAACTGCGTGACCTTGCGCAAGTTCGGATGCAGTTTGTAGGCAGATTTACCGGCGCATCTTTCGGAAGTTACTTGTTTGATTTCAACTTGTGGATGAAAGAGCAGCAGGCGTAACAGCTCGCCGCCGGTATAACCGGAGGCGCCGGCGATGGATACGGTCACTTTAGCCATGGGCCTCACCTCTCGCGACTTTGACTACATAATCTACAATCAGCTTCGGAATGTTAACCCCGGTGGCATGAATGCTATTCTTGAATTCCATGGTGTAGTTAACCTCGTTAACCAACAATCCTCTGCTGGTCTCAAACAGATCGACTGCCACCACGCCGCCGCCCACGGCTTTTGCAGCGCGCTGAGAGAGCTCCCGCAGCTCGTCGGTCACAGGACAGTTTTGCGCTACGGCGCCGCGAGCTGTGTTGGTGATCCAGTGTTCCGAGGTGCGATAAATTGCAGCAATACATTCATCGCCGACAACAAAGCTGCGGATATCCCGGCCGCGCTTTTCCACATACTCCTGAATGTAGAAAATGGAGTGGTGATAGGTGCCAAGGATGGTTTTGTGCTCCAGAATCGACTCAGCCGCATCGCGATCGTTTACTTTTGACAGCAAGCGTCCCCAGGAGCCAACAGCCGGCTTAAGCACCACCGGGTAGCCGATCTCCTCGATCGCCTCCAGCGCAGACTCTTCCGTAAATGCGATCTTAATTCTGGGTTGCGCCACATTGTTGCGGGCAAGCGCATCGGAGGTGAGCAGCTTGTCGCCACAGATAAGCGCGATATGCGAGCTATTCACACATTTGACACCTGCGCTTTCAAACAACTTCAAAGCGTGCAAAGCCCGCGAGTGGTTGATACAGCGTTCGAGCAGGACATCCAAATCAAACGCGCCATTGCCGAGCTCAAATGTCAGCTTGCGATCATCGATAGGGACAACTTCGATATCAGGGCGCGTGCGCAATTCGTCGAGCAGGAATTTCTCTTCCTTGCGGATGAGCGAATGTAAAAGGCCTAATTTCATGTTATACATCCATCTGCGTTTTGTGACACCATTCGACAATATGGGGCAGCTCGTGCAACCCGACCGCCCTGCCTTTCCGGCCTACCGTCTTGACCACCTGCAGAATCTGCCCGGCAAGCGCATCGTCAGCCTCTACTTCTATCTTGTCAAGCGCCCATTTTACCGACGAAATGCCAGACATGTGGTCGAGACAAATATCCATTTCACGGCCAACAAGCTTTGGCTCCAGGCTCTGGTAGTGTAGCGGATTCTGAGTCGCTGCGTGGGCATGGCCGCCGGCGCAGTGGGTAACTGCGTTCTTACCGATTATGGGATGGTTCACCGGAATGGGCACGCCGGCGTGCAGGTGCAGCTCACTCTTGAAGACCCGATTCAGCCGTGCTTCGGAAACGCAATAAAAAATGCCAAGAAAGTCAACACCTGCCTCCAGAGCTGTATTGACATCTTGTTCCGTGGAGCGAGCATGCGCTCCGACGAGTGCTGAAAGCGGACGCTGCGCGATCTTTCGAACCGCTTCGCTGATTTCCGGACTGACGGCAAGGTGACCGGCTTCGATGATCTGCACGCCGACTTTGTCCAGCAAATTTGCGATGGCAAGCTTAACATGGCCGTCAAAGTACACGCCCGGTGTTTGCTCGCCCTCACGCAACGTTGCTTCCGGAATCTGTACCACCTACTGCCCCCAATCCTCTTCTTCTTGCGGCGCTTCGGCGACAGAGAAAGGATCAACTGAAGTTACCTCAAGCTCCGTACCGCACTCACTGCATTCGATAAGCTCACCCTGCAGGGTGTCTTCGGCAAGCTCAAGGTCTCCGCCGCATACGGGACATTCTACATTTGCGTCCATTTTAGGCCTCCATATTTTGAGTGTAAAACAAAAAAGCCTTCCAAACATGTGCTTGGAAGGCTTTCTATTCGATTTCTAAGGATTATCTGTTTCAGTCTTGTGTGCTACTGAACTGGCTTTGGTCCTTTCCAAGCAAACATACGCACACCGCGCCTGACAGGCCTGATATTCCTGTGCTTCAACTTCAAGGGTTTGACGATGTTTGCGTTGATAACGGACATGTGGCTTTTTACTTAGTCTCACAAAATGAGGCAAAATATAACAAAATGACTTATTAAATGTCAAGAAGAGTTTTCATCTTTTTACGAAAGTTGTTATTTTGTGCCAGTACGATATTCATAAACCGGCGGTCTTCACTTTTTCAGAGACACGATAAATGCTGAGGTTACAAACAGTTGTATACACCACAGACAAGCGTTATCATTCCGACTCATGATCGCCTGCCGTTTCTCCGGCAAGCAGTGCAGTCGGTGTTTGACCAGACAGTTGACGATTTTGAGCTAATCATTGTGGATGACGGCTCCGAGGACGGAACAAGAGCATGGGCTGAGGGCCTCGGTGGCAGGATACGTTGTTTTTGGCAGAAAAACCGGGGGCCGGGCGCTGCGCGCAACAAAGGCATAACCGAAGCAAATGGTGAGTTCATCACTTTTCTCGATTCCGATGACCTGTGGCAGCCACAGAAACTACAACGCCAGATCGAACTCATGACGCGCCATCAAGAAGCTATCGTGTGCTATACGGATGAGATTTGGATTCGAAGGGGAGTGCGGGTCAATCCGAAGCAAAAACATCAAAAACACGCCGGACGCATTTTTGAGCAGTGTCTGCCGTTGTGTATCGTAAGCCCGTCTTCGGTGTTGATGCGGAAGCGATTCTTCTCGCAAGTTGGTTTGTTCGATGAAAGCTTACCTGCCTGTGAAGACTACGATTTATGGTTGCGCGCCGCGCTGCAATTCGAGTTTCATTTCATCGACGAGAAGCTGATTATCAAACGTGGCGGGCACGCTGACCAGCTATCTGCGCAATGGGGGCTGGACCAA
>CAZVSL010000139.1:0-12367 GCA_964629935.1 uncultured Calditrichaceae bacterium
TGAGATAAGTCGTCGGATACCTGAAAAAGTCTGGCTCAGAAGACTGCGGTTTGAGTATGCCTCAGAACGAGCAACACGAGAGCATAATGAAATCCGGAGGCTCGAGCTTCAAGGCGTGGCCACTGATGAAACGCGCCCGGCCGCGTTGCTCGGCAATCTCGAACAACTCAATTCCAACTGGAGAATTCAATTGCAATACCTGCGAAGACTCTCAAAAGACCAGGTGTGGAAAAAAACCAAAAAATTCCGCCAACCCTTGATTGAGTTCGGAGTGCATGCGGAAAACGCGCAGGCGAGGCCATGACCCTTGCCAATCTCAACATTGACAGATGGCTTGTCACAAAAGCAGTCATCTACGCTATTGCCTTCTTTTGCTTGTTGATTTGCACCGCGCTCTTTCGCAGCGCCTGGCTAAAGCACGCAGAAGCCCGAGTTTGCAAACAGAAAGTGAAGGAAGCCCGGGCCTGGCGACAAATAACGCAACGCCTGCGCCAGGACAATCAACACCTGCAGAGCCGGGTTGCGAATCTGACGAGGAGCGCGCCGGTTGATGACTCCCAGGCAAACATCCTCGGGTTCGTGCAGTCAGCGGTACAGGAATGTGGTCTGTCGCTACAACAGTTGCAGCCCCTGGAACCTGTGGCCAATGACGACCTGCAAGAAAGAAGCCTCGAGCTGAATTTACTCGGACGTTATCATCAGCTCGGCCGGCTCATTTACATATTGGAGGCATCACATCATATCGTGCAGGTACGCTCGCTCGACATACGGACGCAGGGTCTGCTGTCGCAGGATCTTATTATCGTTCTGAGAATTTCCTTTTTCCGCATGGCATGAATCTGCTGAAAAACAAAAGTCATCTCAAAGTCATTCTCATACTGGTGGCTTTGAGTATCTGGCTGCACAACGGCTATCGCTTTTTCAAAGGCGTAAAGCAGGCGGACGAGCCGACAAAGTTCAGGCTTGAGGCTTCTGATACGAATTTGCCGGAAAGCGCGGCCAGCCCTTTGCTGCATGAATGGACAGATGAGGCCAAACATCGTGACCCGTTCAAGAACTGGCTGGTCACTGCAAACCCACAGCCACCCAAGCGCAAGCCAGTTATAGTTGAAAGAAAACAGCCACCACAATTGCCCGCAGTCAGGCTACTCGGTCTCATCGAAGATAAAAACGGCCGGATGGCCGTGCTCGAGAATGCAAATCGGCAAACCGCTTTCGCGCGTCCCGGCGATGAATTCGATGGTCTCAAAATCCTGACAGTGGATTCGATTGAGGTTTCTTGTGAATATGAGAAAAACAAGTTCGTACTGCGTTTACCTTAGAACGCTCCGTGGCAGGCTCTTGGTCTCCCACAGAAACGACAGAGGAAGCGCCCTGGCTACCGTCCTGATCCTGACAACGGCCATCACAGTCGTCATCGGCAGCATGCTAATGCTGTTGAGACTGCAAGCGCGGCTGGTGCATTCAGACTTGAATCAACTGCGTGCCTATTACGCTGCTGAGGCCGGCATACACAAGGCAATTTATCTGCTTTCCGGCAATGAAGGCAGGGACTGGACCTGGCGACCGGACAGTCAGAAGGTGGCTTTATTCGACAGCCAGACAGCCCACCTGACCGTGAAAGCGCACGGCGGCTATCTGGAGGTTACCTCCGAGGCCACGGTCAAGCGGCGACGGCAGGTGGTGACCGCAACTGTTGGGCAGGCCATGCCGGCACAATTCGACCAGGCGGTGATTCTGGGCGGCCAGGATTTTCCACTTGTGGTTACCGGGGACAATCGCATTATCGGAGACGTTACAGTGGGAAAAAGTGGCGTCAAGCCCGGCACTATCCGCGGCACAGGTTTTACAGGCGACAGGCTGGTCACAGGCCGGATCAACAAGGTCACACCTTTGGCCATGCCAGCTTTTGATGCCCAACTCCTTTCTGATTGCATGGCGGACTTGGCGGAGATGCTCGACCGAATCGAACCGCAGGACGGCCCTATGCATGCAGATTCCACAGCGCGCTACACGGGTGCTGAGAATGGCTACCTTGTAGATGGCCGTCTCGATGCGGCTACGCTCGATTCCGTTCTCAGCCATAGCCGGATGTTGCTTTCACCGGCTGCAATCGTACTGGCCGGGAAGCACCACATTAGCCAGCCGATCACCATTGTTGCGCGAGACTCGCTCGAGCTCGGCGGCAGCCTCGTATTCGATGATGCCCTTTTATATGCCGGCCGTAAAATCACGATCAGAGACAAGGTGCGAGGACGCATCCAGGCCATAACGAAAGGAAAAATAAGAACACTGGACCAGGTTCAATTTGCGTTTCCGTCATTATTATATAGTACCGGCCACATCGATGGCGGTTCGCTGAGCGGTGCAATAGAAATCGGTGGCAACTCGCGAATCACCGGCGCCCTCATGCTGCACGCGTCTGCCACGGACAGCCTGCAAAGTGGTCGGCGCAATACCAGGATTACCATAGACCCGGCTGCCACAGTGGTTGGCATCGTCTACTCGGATAACCACACCACCGTCAGCGGCACCGTTCACGGCCTGGTCACAGCCGACCATTTCTATCTCTACGAGCCCCCGACGACTTACCTAAACTGGTTGAAAGACGCCACCATCGACCGCACGCAATTGCCGCCGGGTTTCGTGTTACCTTTGCTGTTTGGCGTGCAACCGCAACTGCGCATCATCGCAATGTCACGGGAGAGATAGCAAGTGAGACGAACCCGAATCCTATTGAGAATACGCAATAACCTCGCCTGCTCTGCCGGCCACACCGTGGTTGAAACGCTGGTAGCGCTTGCCGTGCTCAGCGCCGTGCTCATACCGGCGACTCAGATAGCGGCACGTCTTATGACCAGCAGTACCCTGCGCGACACCATCATTGCTACGAGTCTGGCGCAAGAACGTATGGAGCGAGCCACCACTGAGCCCGACATCCCGGCAGACACACAGATAGTAAAGTTGAATGGCAAACAGTGGCGTATCGAGTACAGAACCACCGAGCAGTCAGGTTTGCGGTTGCTCTCTGTCTCCGTGTTCCGGGTCGGGGACAGTGCGCCAGTTGCGGTTTTGCAGACGCTGCGATTCGTTTTGTAATGCGTGAAGCGTAATTCGGGGGACCTGTGCTTTTCTTCTTATGCATTTCAGCAGGCTTTGGAGAAGTGTTCGAGATTTTTTTAGCAGGCGCGTTCTCAAATCCCCCCTGTCCCCTTTGCGAAATTTGCGAAGGGGGGGGGGACTTGTTGGGTTGGTTTGTTTTTGCTTGCAACCGGAGCGGGAATCTGAGTACTTAAAATGGGATCATAGATAATTGATGGTCAATAATCAACCTCCAAAAGACAGCGGCTACACCATCGTCGAGCTGCTAATCGCGTTAACCCTACTGGGCATCGTCACAGGTTTGGCGTATCAGGGCTACCGGTTTTTGCAGCGGAGTTTTCAGCGTTGGCAGTCGCGTGTCGCGCTGGAACAGGATGGCGGACGTATTATGTCAGCTATCAGAAACGACATCATACTCTGGAAGCGTATCGAGCACGCTGAGGCTGCAACGCTCTCCGTCGTACGGGACGATAACAAGCGCATTGTCTACCGCCTGGCAGACCAGCAGGTGCTGAGAAACGGCCGAGAGTTAAATCCCGAAGGCGTTGCGGTTGCCCGTTTCGAGTTCACCTATTTTGTGCACGATAACGAGTCTGAAACAAATCCTTATGTCACAGAAATCGACGCGATCGCAATTGCACTAACGGTAGAAAACTGCGCGGGTAATTTCGAGCTCCGGTGCAGGATGTCAAAACGCAACTTAGTGATAGAATGAATTGTGAACCCTGACAGGGTTGGAAATCGGTTTCGTTCTTTATGATCAAATCAGTATAAACCCTATCAGATTCACACAGCGGTGATAAAATGAGAAATCAAACTTCGATAAAAATTCAACCCCGGGCTAAACGGCAGCGGCGAATGGCCAGGCGTGAATCGCCGGCCGGGCGTACCGTCCTGAGGAGCCAGAATCCAAGGGTACGCTTATCCACGCGCCACCTCGCAGAGTTCACCCGCCAGTTGGCCACGCTATTGCAAGCACGATTGCCCCTTGCCCGTGCTCTCCATCTGCTGGCAGAGCAACAACCGAATCCGAAGTTGAGATCATTGTTGCACAACATCCTCGAGCGCATCAAGGCAGGGCAGGCATTGTCGGATGCACTGGCAGAGCAGCGCAACCAGTTCAGCGGTCTCTATCTCAGCCTGGTGCGCGTCGGGGAACAGGCCGGTATTCTGGATCAAACACTGAGCCGATTGGCACAATACCTGGAAAAAGCCGCGCGGTTGCAGCGCAAGATCATCACGGCACTAACTTACCCCGCGCTCATCGTCGTGGTGGCCGTTGCCGCCATCGCATTTTTGTTGATAGCTGTGGTGCCGACCTTTGCCGATATGTTCCAGGATTTTGGCGCGACCCTGCCCGGTCCCACGCGGTTCTTGCTCGACGCGGGAGAATTAGTGCGCGACTATGGCCATTGGCTTTTTCTGTCCCTGACCGCATCGATCCTGATGGGGGTTTACGCCAGAAAGATCGAGCGCATCGCATCGATGTTTGACCGCATGCTGCTGCGCCTGCCGGTTATCGGTTCCCTGCTGGCGCGCAATTTCCTGGCAAAATTCTGCCGCACACTCGGCACCCTGCTGCAAAGCGGGGTCGTACTGGTCAACGCTCTGGAAGTGACGCAGCAGATTTCCGGCAACACCGTTTTCGCGCAGGCCATCCGGCAAATGATGCAGCGCATCGTCCGCGGCGAAAGCTTGCTGCCGGCAGATGCCGCCATTGCGCCGTTTTCCCGCCTGACCCAGCAGATGATCCGTGTGGGCGAGGAAACAGGCGAGCTCGGCCCAATGCTAATCAAGGTGGCACAGTTCTATGAAGACGAGCTCGACGCCAGCATCGATACCATGACTTCGGTGATCGAGCCGATAATCATCGTGTTTCTCGGCATCGTTCTCGGCGGTACGCTGGTAGCAATGTATCTGCAGATGTTCGAGCTGACGAGTGTGATTCAGTGAGGAGATAGTAGCGCAGGCATCTTGCCTGCCGGGGGAGTGCAGTTGGCAGTAGCAGTAGCAGTGGCAGTGGCAGTAGCAGTAGCAGTGGCAGTGGCAGTGGCAGTAGCAGTGGCAGTGGCAGTAGCAGTAGCAGTGGCAGTAGCAGTAGCAGTAGCAGTGGCAGTGGCAGTAGCAGTAGCAGTGGCAGTAGCAGTGGCAGTGGCAGTGGCAGTGGCAGTAGCAGTGGCAGTAGCAGTGGCAGTGGCAGTAGCGCAGGCGTCTTGCCTGCCGGGAGGCTGGCCTCCGATTTTCGATTTTCAATTTCCGGTTTTCGAATAACAATCAAAACAAAGGAGGGTATCACCATGCAAAAAAAACGCATCCTCGCCGACGCCTCCGGCTTCTCGCTCACGGAGCTGCTGGTGGTCATCGTGATCATCGGTATTCTGGCTTCGCTGGCCATTCCCAAGTTTCTCGATGTCATCACCAAAGCCAAAACCACCGAGGCCAAGCTTATGCTGAAACAGGTCTACAATCTGCAGGAAAGCTATTATCTCGAACGAGACACTTATAGCAGCACATTGCATGCCCTTGGATTCCGGCAGGAGAAGCTGGTGACGGATGGCGGACAGGCGCGTTATCGTATCGAGGTCACAGAAGCATCTCAGAGCGCTTTCACTGCTGTGGCCACCGCCGTAGTAGATTTCGACAAAGACGGCGTCTTCAACCGCTGGACGATTGATCAGGAAGGGAAGCTGAAGGAGGACACGCCCGATTAAATGTGTTTATGTGTTAATGTGTTTGACTTCGTTCCTCACCCCTTGAACACCCAGCCCAAATTCTTTGAAATTTTGGGGTCTTCTATGGAGAGTTGCGGCAAGCGACAGTAAAACTGGTGTTAAAGGGGGTGTGAATAAATAACCTGGAATTTCACTTAGCGCTAACCTTAAGAAAAACAATAAATATTTCCTGAAGGTTTACCAATCTATTTTTTCATGCCCCTAAAGCAAAGAGCAAATATGAAAACGCAAAATGACAAAACAAAATTCAAAACCGAATTCAGGAAAAGACTCTTATGCCTTTGTACTCGGCCAATGAGACTACACTGTGGTTGGCGCTTTTGAAAGATAGTAAAAGAGTCAAAGCTGACGGTGTCGAATTTTTTGGGAACGAGGCAACGAGGCAAAAACACCTGAACACCCAAACACTAAACCACAGTAGCTTGGAGATAAGTCCCATGAAACGCACCTGCTTGCTGTATTTGGTCGCAGTCATCTTCACCGCCTGCTCCGGTCCCCGTGTCACGCTTGCGCCAGAGGTGAAAGGCCAGAAGCATCGCATCGCCGTTCTGCCTTTCAAGAGCAGCGGATTTCTCAGCAGCCAGCAATTCGGAGCGTTCTGCGCCGATGCGTTTGCCCGTGAGTTGGTGCACAGGAAGAGAGCTGTTGTCGTCGACCGGGCGCTGGCTAACGCCGTGGCCGCGGATCGAAGGTTGCATTCGACCGGCACCATGAGTCGGGATGACCTGCAGGCTTTCAACCACAGGTTAGAAGTAACGGCCGTGGTCGTCGGAGAAATCCAGAACATCCAAAAGAGTCAGTTAGAGTTTGGCACGCAGCCATATCGATTGCTCATCACGGCTCGCTTGTTGGATACCAAAACCGGTACCATCATCGGAGTGGTTTCTCATGAGAGGTCGGGCCAGCACGACCTGCACCACGCCGTCAGCGCCGTGATACGCGATATGGTGAGTTCGCTCGGCGATCTCCGTCTGCCGGAAAACGGCGGCAGCGAGGACATAGCAGATGCTGGGAATCATAACTGAGCGCGGGTAAAGCTGCGACCCGGAAATCGTACTTCGAATATCGGACACCGGGGATTGGAGGGCAGAAAACGGAGAATGGCGGCCAGAAACTCAAACTGAAAACCGCCAAATCTGGTATCGATATGCTCGGGTTCCGATATACGATGATGTACCAACTTCATTGCACAAGAATGCAGAAGATCACTCATAAGTCTATTCAAGCTGGTTGCCCAACTCCTGTTTGGGAACGAGGCAAAATCGAAAAACGTAAATCGTGTGGCGAATCCCTATACCTTATACCTTATACCTTGTACGATCATGACAACGCAAATACTAATCGGAGCCATCGGACTCTGTCTGGGCAGTTTCCTGAATGTGTGCATCTATCGTATACCTCGGCGGGAATCCCTGTGGACGCGCTCACGCTGTCCGGCCTGCGGCTGTGTGCTGGGTTGGCGGCAGTTGATTCCGGTTGTGAGTTATGTTCGGTTGCGGGGGACGTGCCGGAGCTGCGCGGCAACCATTTCGCCCCGGTATGTTGTGGTTGAGACCGTTGCTTGCGCTGCCAGCGTACTGCTGTTTCAAGCTTCGCAGACGTTCACACAGTACGGTGTAGCGCTGGTTCTATTTCTCTATTTGCTACTCATATCAGCCATCGATATGCGTACCATGCGCATCCCAAACGTGTTGATCTTGTTCGGATGCCTTTTCTGGTTAATGTTGATTGCGCTAAAACGCCTGGACCCGCTGCAAGGGCTGCTGGGTGCGTTCATCGGTGGCGGCATCCTGCTGGCTATCAAGACCATGGCAGACTTCATCTATGCCAGAGAAACCATGGGCCTGGGTGACGTCAAGTTAGCCTTTGTCCTGGGACTGCTGCTCGGGCCTGCAAACATCCTGCCCGGACTTGCATTGGCCTTTCTGGCCGGCGGCGTGGTCGGTCTGGTCGGTATCCTGACCGGTCTTCTGCATCGCAGCAGCAAGCTGCCATTTGGCGCTTTCCTGTCCGGCGCGGCCTGGCTGGTTGTCTGCTATCATGAAAGTCTTATTGCCTTTGTTTCGTTGCCTTCGCTTTTCTGATAACCCTGACAGGGTTATCAACCCTGTCAGGGTTTCTCGAGCTGGCTCCTCGAGTCTGGTGGGGGCTGTCCAAAAAATGTCATTGCGAGGCGCTGTCTGCCGAAGCAATCTCCTGTCTTAAGCTCAAATCTGGAGATTGCTTCGCTGGGCCTGTCCTGAGCCTGACCAAGGGCTCGCAATGACAGCATTGGTACCTCTTTGGACAGCCCCGAACCCAATGATCTGAAAAACTCTGTTTCGCCTTCCGTTCTTGGCCATGACTGGTCGCGTGTATGCTAAACAGAGTTTAGCTGCCCAGTGCGTTCCCAACCGGAATTTGGGGACGCGAGACATAAAGTCATAAATCGTATACCATATACCTTATACCTTATACTATAGCCATCGTCACGAGGGAGGAAATGCTCGCAACAGACCACAAAAGCGAGACCAATGGACAACACACGCGCTGCTTACATCAAATCGTCGGCCAGAGCCAGGCGATAGCAAACATAAAGCACCGGATCAAACGCTTCAGCCAATTCACGCATGTGCCGGTGTTGGTGACCGGCGAGACCGGCACGGGTAAAGAGTTGGTCGTGAACGCGCTGCACGCCTGTAGCCGGTTATCCCACCAATCTCTGACTAAAATAAACTGCGCTGCCATACCGCAAAATCTCCTGGAAAGCCATCTGTTCGGCCACCGGCGTGGCGCCTTCAGCGGCGCTGTGTGCGACCAGAAAGGGCTGGTTGAAGAGGCAAGCGGCGGCGTGCTGTTTCTCGATGAAATGAATACCCTGCAGCTCGAGCTGCAGCCAAAGCTGCTGCGCTTCCTGGAGGACGGTTGCTATTACCGCCTCGGCGAAACCAGGCCAAGACACGCCCGGGTCTGGGTGATCGCAGCCTGCAATGAGGACCTGCCGCAGCTAATCGAAAAAGGCCAATTCCGCGCCGACCTCTACTATCGCCTGTGCAGCACGTCTCTCGACATCCCGCCTCTCCGGCAACGGCCGGAAGATATTGCACCCTTGCTCGCGCATTTTGCCGCAAAGGAAGCTCGACTCATGCGTGTGCCGGTTAAGCGTTTTACTGAAAAAGCTACGGAGCTTTTGATGAAGTATGACTGGCCGGGGAATGTGAGGCAATTGAGGAATTTTGTCCGTGGCCGGTATATGGCGGGCGACAAAGTTTTGGTCAGGGAAGAGCACGTGTTGGGCTACCTTGCCGGTAGTGAAACAACTGAATGTCCCGATTGGAACGGGTGCTCCGGTTGTTCAGGTGCTATTAGTGCCAATAGGGAGATTAACAATGGCGGCGTCCTCAACAAGCGGTCCCACGTGCGTAGTACATCATCTGCCATACCTGCGTCCCATCGGGTGATGACGCTGAAAGAGGCGGAAAAAGAGTTTGTCCTGCGAACTTTTGAACAGCAGGGCTATAAGATCCGCCTGACTGCCCGGCTGCTGGGCATTACACGCAACACGCTCAGAAAAAAGCTTTCTGAATACGGGATTGAGATTCATGAGTGAAAAGCGTTCGCCGTATGTCCAAAGGTGAGGTGGGTCAATTCTTGACCCACCTAAGCTATTAAAAAACAGGCAAACACCATCTTACATTGCACAGGGTGGGTCAATTTTTGACTCACCTTTTTGCTTTAAAAAACAAGGGTTCGGATTTGGGTGGGTCAAAAAATGACCCACTGTGGGGGAGAAATCTTTGATCTTCCCTCATCACAACAAGTGTTTTGCCCCTGAGGTTATCCCGCATTAAGTCTCATACAATTAGTTAGTTAAGCTTTCAACCCGCCGTGGCTTCTCCGTTTGGCCCGTTCTTTGTCATAAGCAGGTGCAACGCCTGATCGACAAAACGGCATGGCTTTGACATCAAAGGCGTGACAGAAGAACATTCTGGGGCAAATCAAATAATCACTTCAAATTTCCCCAAAACTGGGAGGTATCAATCATGTCAAACAGAACTTATTTCATGATTATGATTAATTGTGTCATCCTGTTCGTAGTGCAGAGCAGCAACTTATATTCTCAGGATGACGCCTCGCTCGTAAATGATGCTATTGATGAGGTCAATTTGTTTACGGGTGATTTTGAGACCGTGATCAACCTTTATACCTTAACTGGACGCAACGGCCTTAACTTTCCCATCCGGCTGGACTACCACAGCGATGTGAACGACATAGCCAGTGGGGATAATAAAGATAAGCAGGCGTCTGCCCATGGCCTCGGCTGGCAGCTTGCCATTCCATTCATATCAACCAAAATAACGGATGTAAAGGAAGATGGTATTCTTGAATATTCTGACAGCTATGTCGAAGGTTACAAAGCCAATCCATTAATTGCCCTCGGAAGCAATCAATATAAATTAAAGGACTACCGCTTTTGGGATGTTACTTATAACTCAAATACAGGAGCCTGGGAAATTCTTACAGAAGACGGTACCAAACTGACATTTGGGAACCGGAGACATTTGGTTTGGAGAAACTGGTATGCGGATTTGTCCTGTCTTCAAATAGGTTATACTCGTGTCAATGGAATTGGTAATGTCGGATATAGATGGGATTTAACTGAAATTCAGGACGTGTTTGGTAACAAAATTATCTTTCAATACGACAACATCCTCGAGAACGTGAGCGATTATCTCTATGGTACTGATTGTGATACCACAGCTAACTACAAGGATTATACAAAGGCATCTTACGTCACAAAGATAATCGATGAGACTACAGAAAGAGTAGTACAATTCAACTGGGAGTCTCGAGCGGATTATGAAGACGGTTATGAAGGTCCCGGTGTTCTCGAAGACGACCCCGCAAATAACCAGAGTGACCGATACGAAGAATTCTTCTCAACCCAACGTCTCGAGTCTATCAAAGTTTACGACACCGACCCTGACGCTAATCCCACAACAGCTCAGCTTATCCATGACACTAGATTTGAATATGATTACAACTCTTACGGGAACGACCCTAAATTGGTGCTGACCGGGATAACCCGTTATGATCCTGACGATTCCGCTATTGAGCTCCCCTCGATAGCATTTGATTATCATCCCTCTGGTAGTAGTAACCCGGGGGCGCTTAAGCAAATCCAATACCCGAACGGTGGCAAGACAACCATAGTTTATGAAGAAAGAGCAGCCGGCGCAGGATGGCGAGTCGATTCGGTCAAGACCGAAGATGGATTGGGGAACATGTACGCCAGCAACTATGAATGGGCGGATGCACAGGCATATGAAGACAGCTCATTCTATGGGCATGCCGATGTCACGATTTATCGAAATGCAGGTGTGTTCGGTCGCGTAAAGTACCATCATGAAGCGGACTCATCCACGCATAAACTCGGCGTTTTGAATAAGGTCGAATATTATAAACCCCTGGATCCCCTTCCCTCAAGTAGTGTAACCTATAACTGGAACGCCCTCGACAAAGGTGATAGCAGCTATGCCAGACAACTAAGCTCCATCGCCACAAACCTCGATGGTGTCACCAGCCAGACTAGCTATGACTATAATGCCACCAATGGCCTTGTCTCCAGAGTCACTGATGACAATACGGTCGGTACGCGCTATACATTCATAACATACGCTTTTGAGGAGTCGGAGTACAGCGATATGAATAGCCGGCACATGTTGTCGCAGGTGGTAGAGCGCAGAGTGACCAATTCTCTCAATTCGAACGCAGGTATTTTCTTCTCTCAAGCAACAACCTGGAAGGACTGGTCGACCAACGGAAGCGGCAAGTGGGCGTCGGAAAAGACCTACCTCTGGTCTGACAACACAGGCTCGAGCACCAATGGGTTCGACTTTTCACAATGGTCCGGCGCCGGTGAACCGCCGCAACCACAAAACCCTGATGACCCACACTGGATCAGAACTTCAAGAATCCTGAGTCGGGATTCCCAGGGCAAAATGCTCGAAGCAGAAGATGCGAAGGGTGTCGTCTCTGCAACAAAGTGGTCATACACCCAACCCGTGCCTGTAGCCACATTTAGCAATGCAACGGACATCGAGACCCGGTTTGAAGATATGGAGGAGTTCTATACCTCCTTCTATGGCGAGACAGCCTATGCCGCTGGCGACTATGGCGGCCTCAACAACACGCTCGTGTTGTCGAAATCGGAGGATCGGGCGGCAGGCCACTATTCGCAGAAAATCGAGGTAACAGCCTCTGGCCAGGATGCCGCCGGCATCGTTTACGGCCTGGCAACCCAGCTCATTCCCGGCAAGGAATATATACTCGAGTTCGACTGCAAAGTCGAGCAGGGCGAAATGAATGCGCATGTCGAGACCTCTACGGCCGGCGTACCCAGTACCAGGTTGGACTTGTTCTGCACCAACCGAACCTGGCAGCACTACAAAGGCACCTTCACCCTGGATACCGACCAGGTCGCAGGCCTGTATTTCAGAACGCCCTGGCAGTGGCAGGGAGACGCCGTATTCTACGTTGATAATGTGCGCATC